>CAIVEA010000914.1 GCA_903904765.1 uncultured Chloroflexota bacterium | reverse complement strand
CTGCTGGCGGGAATTGTGCTGGAAGATGATGCACGCTTCGAGATGGGCGAATCCGTTTTCCGGCAGACCATCCGCGACGAAATCCGCCCGCAAGGATTTCTGCCCCGCGCCGTCGAAGGTGAGGATGGCGGCAGCCTGTGGCGGCAACTTCTGGCAGCGGGCGCGCTCACACTGATGGCAGAGGCTGCCGCGCAGGTCGGCGTTGATCTATGGAGCGTCGATTCACGGGGGATTTCGACCATCACCGCCGCCGCTTACAGCCTGTACTACTACTACTACCCGACCCAGTGGCGCTGGGACACGCTGACTGAAGAACAGGCCAAACCGCTGTTCAAGCAGTGGGGCGGTTTCATCGAGATCGTCAACCGCCGCGCCCAACTGCGAGATGTGAAGATATTGCTAGACGAGCAGCGTCCGTTCTTCAACCCGTACATGGGTGGACTGACCACCCTCACCCACGCTCCAGCGCGGCGCGGGCTGTTCGGTTAGCGCCCCGCAGCACAACTATGAACATTGTCCATCTTACGCCCTACTATGCGCCGGCCTTCGCATTCGGCGGCGTGGTGCGCTCGGTGGAGGGCATGGCGCGGGCGCTGGCACGGCGCGGCCACACCATCACCGTCCTCACCACCGACGCGCTGGATGCCACCTCGCGTTGCGACGACCCCGCCGACATGGTGCGCGATGGTGTGCGCGTGCTGCGGGCGCGTAACCTGTCGGCGGCGCTGCGCGGACGGTTGAACCTCGGTACACCCTTCGGGTTGCGTCAGTTGGCAACCGACATCCTACCCACCGCCGATGTGCTGCACGTCCACGAGTTCCGCACCGTCGAAAACTTGCTGGTCGTTCCGGCGGCGGCGCGGCGTGGGATTCCGGTGGTCTTGTCACCGCACGGCACACTACCGTTGACGACGGGCCGCAGCGCCTTCAAAACGCTATGGGATCGCTGGCTCAGCCCGCGTATTGCGCCGCACATCGGGGCGCTGATCGCCCTCACACAGGACGAGGCCGCCGAAGCACGCGCCTGCTGGCAAGCTATCGGACAGCCACTCGCCCTCGAAAAGATTGTGCCGAACGGCGTGAATCCGCAGGAGTTCGCCGCGCTGACGGGGCGGGAAGCGTTCCGGCAACGGTACGGACTGGGCGACGGCGCGGTATGCCTGTTCATGGGCAGGCTGCACCCGCGCAAAGGGGCGGACGTGCTGGCGGAGGCCTTTTTGCGCCTCGATCTGCCAGATGCACGGCTAGTGATCGTCGGGCCGGATGAAGGACTGGGGGAACGCCTGCAAGCCTTCGCGGGAGAACGGGTCATTCTCACGGGCTATCTGGGTGGGGCGGATCGGCTAGCGGCGCTGGCGGCAGCAGACCTGTTCGCGTTGCCCGCTGTCGGTGAAGGGCTGCCAATGGCGGCGCTGGAAGCAATGGCGGCGGGATTGCCGGTCATCCTCTCACCCGAATGCCACCTGCCCGAAGCGGCGGCAGCGGGCGCAGGGCTGGAAGTGCCGCCCACTGCGGACGCGCTCGCTCCGGCGCTGCATACCCTCCTCAGCGATGGACAGCGGCGACAAACGATGGGCACAGCCGCCCGTCAACTGGTCGAACAGCATTTCACTTGGGACGCGGTGGCGGCGCAACTCGAAGATGCCTATGACCATCTCAAAACTGCATCAGCAATACCCTAAAGGATGAGTTAATGACATTCGATTTTTCGCTAAATGCGCTACTGCTGGCGCTCTTGATCTTCGCGCTGCGCGTGTTCAACAACGCGCTTGGTACGGTGCGCGTGGTGATGATTACCCGCGACATGCGTTTCTGGTCGGCAGTGCTGGCCTTCATCGAGGCGCTCACCTTCGCGGTGGTCATCTCCAGCGTGGTCAAAGACCTGTCGAACTTCATGAACCTGATGGCTTACTGCGGCGGTTTCGCGGTGGGCGGCTATGTGGGCATGGCGATTGAGGCGCGGTTCATCACCAGCTACGCCGTCGCCATCGTCATCGTCCCTGCGGAGAACCACGAAACCGCCCGCTTGCTGCGCGAACGCGGCTTCGGCGTGACCGAAACCTCCGGTGAAGGCAAAGATGGCGCGGTCAACATCTTGCGTAGCGTCATCCTGCGGCGGGAGGTGAGCGACTTTATGGCGGCAGTCCGCGAAATCGCCCCGGATGCCTTCATCTCGGTGGGCGAAGCGCGGGCGATCCAACGCGGTTGGCTGCGTACCACCCGTGCGGACGAGGAACAATCCCTCTAAAAATTCGTCCGCTGATTCGGGAACTTTTCAGGAACGTTCAGCGTCTTAGAGATGTAGCGTGAACATAAACACGCGATGAACCGATTTTCGTTAGATACAGGGAGAGTAAGAAACATGCGGAAATTCACACCGGTTTGGACTTTCGGCGCGGCACTGGCGCTGCTGGCGGCGGTCTTGTTCGGCGGCACAGCCCTACGCACCGTCGGCGCACAGGAGAGCAGCGGCCTTTCGCGCACCATCACCGTCAGCGGCAGCGGGCAGGCGTTCGGCGCGCCAGATACCGCCAGCATCAGCATGGGCGTGGATGTGAGCGATGCCGACATAAGCGCGGCGCTGAACAAGGCCAATAGCACCCTGTCGGGGATTGTGGAAGCCGTGAAAGCAGCGGGCGTGGATGAAAAAGACATCCAGACGGCCTACTTCAACGTGTACCCCGAAGACCAGTACGACCCGAACACTGGCACAGCCACCGGACAACGCCTGTTCCACGTCTCGACGGCGGTGAACGTCACCCTGCGCGACATTCAGCAGGTCGCCAGCGTGATGCAGGCCGGACTGAACGCGGGCGCGAACAGCGTGGGCAGCTTGAGCTTCGGGATTGCGGATATGAAGGCGCTGGAAGAACAGGCGCGGTTGAGCGCGGTAGCCGATGCCCGCGCCCGTGCTGAACAGTTGGCCGCCGCCTTCGGCGTGAGCGTGGGCGAGGTCATCAGCATCAGCGAATCGTACAGCAACAACACGCCACAACCGATGTTCCGCGCTGATGTGGCGATGGCCGCCAGCGCCGCGCCGCAAATCAATGCCGGTCAGTTGAGCGTGAGCGTGGATGTCTCGGTGACATTCGCCATCGGCGGCTAAACAGCCACTACTAACCCGATACAACGGGGGCGCACCTGCCCCCGTTGTGCTTTACAGATCATCCAGTTCGCCATTGTGTAGCGAACGCTCAAACGCCTGCCCGATACGCAGCACCTGTTCCACAAACCCCGCCAGTTCATCCTCGGTCATCGCTTCCATCAACTGCTGGAAAATCTCGTCCGGTGCGCTGTTCAGGATTTCGGTGGTCAGGCAAGCCAGCGCCTGCTCCACAGACGGGCGCGAAACGGGCGGGTCATGCGCCATCAACTGCTCGAACCAGCGTTCCACCACCGGATGAACCTGCTCACACGATGCGCCGGCCTCCAACTGCCGATCCGCAAGGTCTTCAAACTCGTCCCACCAATTCGTCCCGCGATCATCCGGGGGATGTGCCGCATCGCTCATCGTGGCGCTCCTTCGCAGCTGTCTGATTGCGAATAAGTCTACAGGAAGCGTGTATAAAGACCAAGAAACACAAGGGTTCATACCTATGAGCACCGGAAAACCCTGCTACAATCATCATCAGGAAGTCCCTCTCAATCAGGAACGTTTTATTGCGGCTCACGGGCAGATTGCGATAGCTGGCATGAAATATGGGAAGTGGTTCGTCGCGGGGTTAGGGATCGCGGTCAGCGCGGTCTTTCTGTGGTTTGCGTTCCGCAATCTGAAGCCCGAAACCGTCTGGATGCACATTCAGCAGGCCAACCCGCTGTGGTTGCTGGTGGGCAGCGTGGTCTATTTCGGCGCGGTGGCGCTCATCACCCTGCGCTGGGGCTATCTGCTACGCGCCATCCAGTATGTCTCCCCGCGCCGCCTATTCCCGCTGGTCACAATCGGCTATATGGGCAACAACGTGTATCCGTTCCGCAGCGGCGAAGTGCTGCGAATTTTGCTGCTCCAGCGGCAGCACCATGTCCCGATGGCAAAAGCCACCACCATTGTGATTGTCGAGCGCGTATTCGACGGGCTGGTGATGCTCACCTTCATCGTGGTATCGCTGCTGTTCGTAGAGATCGCCTCGCCGGAAGTTCGCCGCGTCGCCATGTTCGCCGCGCCGATTTTCCTCACCGCGCTGGGTGTGTTCTTCGTGCTGGCGCGCCGTCCGCAAATTCTCCGCAGCTTGCTCGCCCGTTTGGAACATCTGCTGCCGGGACGGTTGCACCAGATTGCCGAGCGCATTGGCGAAGGCGTGATCGGTGGGCTGGAAGGACTGCGAACCCCGGCTGATCTGGCGGGGACGATTTTCTTTTCCTACACAAGCTGGATGGTCGAAGCGAGTGTGTACTGGATTGTCTCATTTGCGTTCGGTTTGAATGTCAGCTACCCAGCTATGCTGCTCACGGTGGGGGTGGTCAATCTGGCGGGACTGATTCCAGCCTCTCCCGGTCAAATCGGCGTGTTTGAATTTTTCGTGTCCACTGTCGTCATGGCCGTTGGCGTGCCGGATGCACAAGCGCATGCCTTCGCTGTGGTCGTCCACGTCGTCATCTGGTTGCCTGTGACGCTGGTCGGTTTCCTATTCCTTGCGCGGCAGGGGATGGGCTGGGGCAGCATCACCCGCGCCCGCGAGTTGGAGCAGCAGCATTCATCATGACCCCTTCCGCAGTTTCCCCAAAACGATTTGCGATTATCGGCGCTGGTGTGGCGGGTATGGCCGCCGCGTGGGATCTTGTCCGGCAGGGACATTCGGTTGATTTGTACGAAGCGGGGAGCGCCGTCGGCGGGCTGGCGGCGGGCTTCCGCGACGACAACTGGGACTGGTCGCTGGAAAAGTTCTACCACCACTGGTTTCAGACCGACAGCGACATGCTACGCCTGATTGACGAAATCGGGCAGTCGCAAAAGGTTATCTTCCCCCGCCCCAAGACCAGCTACTGGATGGATGGCAACATCTACCGTTCCGAAATGAACGCTTCGGTACTGCAACTGCCGCTGTCGTGGTTGAGCATCATCCGCATGGGTCTGGCGGGCGTATATCTGAAGTTCCTCACCCGCAACTGGCAGGCACTGGAAAAAGTCACCGCCGATTCGTGGATGCGCCGCTGGATGGGCGAAGAAGCCTATGCCCGCCTGTGGAAACCGCTGCTGATCGGCAAATTCAGCCACCGCTACGCCGAAGTCAATATGGCGTGGCTTTGGGCACGCATCTACACGCGCAGCATCCGCCTCGGGACATTCGAAGGCGGCTTTCAAGCTTTTCTGGAGGCGCTGGCGAACGCCGTGCGCGAACGCGGCGCACGCGTCCATCTGAGTACGCCCGTTGAGGCCATCGGGCAGCAGGGCGACCTGCCCACGCTGACCGTAAACGGCGAAACCCGCATCTATGACCGCGTGATTAGCACCACATCGCCCCAACTCCTGCTCAAGCTCGCCCCCACCCTGCGCGAGACTCCTTACGGGCAGCAGGTGGCCGCGCTCGAAAGCATCGGCGGGCTGTGCGTGGTGCTGGCGCTGAAACAGTCGTTGCTCACCGACGGCACGTACTGGCTGAACCTGCCCGCCGCCAGCGCCGATAAACGTGCTAACCCGTTCCCGTTCCTCGCACTGGTCGAGCATACGAACTATATGGATAAGGCGCACTACGGCGGGGATGTGCTGGTCTACTGCGGCGATTATGCCCCCACCGACCACGAATACTTCCAGCTATCCGATCAGGCGCTGGTCGAACGCTTCCTGCCCGCGCTATCACAGGTGAACCCGAATTTCAAACCGGACTGGATTCGCAAGTCATGGGTATGGCGTGCGCCTTATGCCCAACCCCTGCCCGGTGTCCTGCACAGCGCCCGCGTTCCGGCGCTGCAAACGCCGCTGCCCGGTCTGTTCTGGGCAAGTATGAGTCAGGTTTACCCGTATGATCGCGGCACGAACTTCGCCGTCGAGATCGGACGACGGGTGGCAGCGCAAGCACAGGCAGAATTGTAGTAACCCTCACCTTGCGTCAAACCTGCCCCTAAACAGGCGCATGTATTGAGGATGCTGCAAGGCAACGGGTCTATTGTTAGGAACAGGTTGCAGTTGGTCTTACAATAGTCCAAAAAGACTGCACTGAATAACATCAGATCGTGGTACACTCAACGATACCTATCCGTTCCGACGGACGCGCATATCATTCAATCGCCTTGAGGGAAACCAGATGAAAATTATCGTCGCGGGAACCGGCTTTGTGGGACTCACTCACGCCGCAGTTCTATCTGAGTCGGGGCATGAGGTCTATGCCTACGATGTGGATGCCAAGAAGATCGCCGCCTACAACAGCGGCGACGCGCAACAGATCAACCGCTATGTGAATGAACCCGGTCTCGCCGCGCTCATCAACGAAACGGTCAACCGCTATCTGTTCTTCACCACCAACATCGAACCGATCATCGAAGGCACAGACGCAATTTTCATGTGCCTGCCCACCCCGCCCCGTCCGAACGGCTCATCCGACTTGAGCTATTACGATAAGGCGCTGGATTATATCGCCCCGCTGCTGGCGAAACGGCAGGATACCCGCCGTATCGTCCTCATCAACAAGAGTACCGTTCCGGTTGGGACGGCACGCCACCTCGAATCGATCCTGAAGCGCCACAATGTCCCCAACTTCGGCATCGCCTCCAACCCGGAATTCCTGCCGGAAGGCGATGCGGTGGAGAAGTCGCGCCGCCCAGATCGCGTGGTGGTGGGTGCGGATACCGAAGAAGATATGCGTATCCTGCGCCGTGTGTATTCGCCGTTTGTGAACCATGTGCGGATCGCCTTCATCGAAACCACGCCGGAGACGGCTGAGGCCATCAAGTATGTGGCCAACACGCTGCTGCTGACCTATATCTCGTTCTGGAACGGCATTGGCGCTCGTCTGGGCGAAGCCTTCCCGAACGTCCGCATGGAAGACCTGAAGCGCGGTGTGACTGCCGACAACCGCATCAGCAAGTGGGGGTCTTATGTCTCCAACGGCGCGGGCGGCTCGTGCTTCGGCAAAGACATTCAATCGCTGATCTACCAATTCAAGACCGCCAACCAACCCACCGGCCTGCTTGAATCGGTCTATCAGATCAACGAATACCAGAAGACCTACCTGATTGACCGCGCCATTCATGAAGCGGGCGCATCGTTCAATCACAAGACGGTGGCGCTGCTCGGCCTATCGTTCAAGAAGCAGACCAACGACATGCGCGACTCGTCCTCGTTGAAAGTAGTCGAATCGCTGCTGGCGCGTGGTGTGAAAGAAGTCCGTGCTTACGACCCGCTGGCGATCCCCGAAGCCAAGCACTACTTCAACCCGGAGAAGAACCACCTGTTCGAGAAGTTATCCTACTTCGACTCAGTCAAAGAGGCGCT
>CAIVEA010000913.1 GCA_903904765.1 uncultured Chloroflexota bacterium | reverse complement strand
TATACTAGCTGGCGTTGGAAAAAGTGGGCAGCCCCCACTTTTTTTCTTAGATGCTGCTGAGTGGTATAACCGTTGAGCAGCATTTCGGGTGTATCATAAGAGGCGAAAACAGCCGCGACCAAATCCCTGCAAGGGGGAACGGCCAGAGGGTTATGAAGACCGAGTTTGAGATCGCATTTAACGAAATTACAGAACTCCGATCCCTGCCCCGTGAAGTGGTGCTGGAAGCGTTGCAAAACGCGCTGATTTCGGCTTACCGTCGTGATGCGGCGGCGAGCGCGGCTCAGCGGGTGGATGTCACGCTCGACCCGAACACCGGGCGCTCCAAAATCTTCGTCGAGAAGGAAGTGGTGGATTCGGTCATCGAACCGCGCACCGAAGTGACGTTGGAAGAAGCGCGTTACTTTGAACCGGAAGCCAATTACGGCGATATGGTGATGGTGCAGGTGATGGGGACGACCAAGAATTTTGGTCGCATCGCTGCACAGACCGCCAAGCAG
The DNA here is from genome assembly GCA_903904765.1 of uncultured Chloroflexota bacterium. The sequence goes on along the minus strand of CAIVEA010000913.1, from coordinate 1,425 downwards.
GTCATTCTGCAAAAAATCCGTGAAGCGGAACGGAATGCGCTGTTCGAGGAATATATTGACCGTCAGGGCGATCTGATTACTGGTACGGTGCAGAGCGTTTCGCCCAGCATGATTACGGTCAGCTTGGGACGCGCCGAGGCCATCCTGCCTCGCGCACAGCAAATCCCCGGCGAACGCTATAAGCCGCATGAGAAGTTGCGTGCTTATCTGCTGGAAGTGAAGAACACGCCCAAAGGGCCGCAGATCATCGTCAGTCGTGGTCATCGCCACATGCTGCGCCGCCTGCTGGAATACGAAGTTCCCGAAATCTATAACGGGCAGGTGGAAATCAAGAGCATCGCTCGTGAAGCTGGCTATCGTTCCAAAGTGGCGGTGGCGGCACTGCAAGAGGGTATTGACCCGGTTGGCGCTTGCGTGGGTATGCGCGGCATTCGCATTCAGAACATCGTCAAGGAACTCCACGACGAAAAGATTGATGTCATCGAGTGGAATCCCAATCAGGAACAGTTCATCGCTAAGGCGCTGAGTCCGGCGCAGGTGAAGGGCGTGTATCTGGAGGATGATCCCGACCTCGGACGTACTGCTGTCGTGATCGTGCCCGACGATCAGCTTTCGCTGGCAATCGGGCGTGAAGGCCAGAATGCGCGGTTGGCAGCCAAGCTGACGGGTTGGCGCATTGACATCAAGAGTGTGACTGAGGCGGTTCAGGACGCGCTGAACAATATTGACGCACCGGTGCTGGCCGATCTCAAGACTCAGACTGCCAAACTGGAAGAAGTTCAGCGCGTGATGGATAAGAAGCTGAACAACAAGGTCGTTCAGCCGGAAGAACTGACTGTGCTGGCGAAGTTTGCTGATGAGGTGGAACGCCGCCTGATGGCGAAGCGTTCGCAGGCACGGCAGGCGCGTCTGGCGGAGATCAACGCGGTCAAGGCCACGCTGCCGCCCGCGTCGTTCAAGACACCCATCAGCGCCCTTGATCTGCCAGAAAAGATCGTGGATGCTCTGCAAGAACTGGAAAATGTGGGCGAAATCATGTGGCGCTTCCTCATTGACGAGCGCCGTTTACGCCTGTTGCTGAAAGACTTGCCCGAAGACTCGTTAATGCAGGTACAGGCCGCGTTGGATCGGATTGTCATCCCTGACGAAGCGGAATCACCTGCTCCTGTGGCCGCCCCTGTTGAGTCGATAGTCACGCCTGTTGCCCCGTCTCCCGCTTTGGAAGATGAAGATGTGGTGCCGGATGCGTTTGCGGATGAGCCGGAAGTGGCAACGGAAGCCAAACCACAACCCCGTAAGCCTGTGCTGGTTCCGAAGCCCGTTGAGGCTGTTGAGCCGGAAGCAGAGGAATCGGCTGATGAGGACGGTGATGACGACACCTTTGACGAAAACCGTCCGGGCGGTAAGAAGAAACAGAAGAAGAAG
>CAIVEA010000912.1 GCA_903904765.1 uncultured Chloroflexota bacterium | reverse complement strand
GGCGGCGATCATGCCGAGGTTGTTGAGCGCGTTGGCTTCGTCCTGCCGATCACCTAACTCGCGCTGAAACTTGAGCGCCTCCTCGCAGAAGAAACGCGCCGAGCCGAAATCGCCCTCGGAGAGTGAGAAGAAGCCGAGGTTGAGGAGCGTGCTGGCCTCCCCCTGTCGGTCGCCCGTTAATTGCTTGAGTTCCAGCGCCTGCTTGAGATAATCGCGGACGGCGTGATAATCACCTTCGCTATCGGCCACGATGCCGAGGTTGTTGAGCGCCATGCCTTCGCCCACGCGATCTCCGATTTCGCGGGAACGCGCCAGCGCCGCCTCGCTAAACTTGCGCGAACGCGGGAAGTTGCCGCGCAGGATGTTGATCGCACCCAGATCGCGCAGCACCGCGCTCTCGCCCACGCGATCACCGAGTCGCGTAAAATAATCCAACGCCTGTTGATTGAACTTTTCCGCAGCCTCGAACTGCGCCATACGCGCATTAATCACACCCAGATTTCGCAAACAGTAGGCTCGTAAGCGCGGCGTATCCTCGACAGTGGGCAGGATGCGCTCGAAATGCGCCCGCGCCGCCGGATAATCCGCCTGCCGCCACAGTGCCGTCCCCCGTTCGACCAGCGCCTCGGCACGGGTTTGCGCGTCCCCCGCCGCCTCTGCTGCGCTAGCTGCCGCGTCTGCATCGGCAATCGCACCCGCGAAGTCGCCTGTTGCCACTTTCAACACCGCGCTCTGAAGCTGAACCATCGCCCCGCGCCGCGCATCCAGCCCCGCCGCCAGCGCCCGCAGCGTCGCCAAGTCACGCCCCTGCGGTTCGCGTTCACCGCGCAGATGGTGGATTTGCAGGCGCGTCCTGAGCAGATCAAACCGCGCTTCGGCAGCGGATTCGGGCAGCAAGCTCAACGCACGATCGAGAAAGGTCAGCGCGTCGTCATGAGCATAACGCAGCGCCGCCGCCATACCTGCCCGCCCTGCGAAATGGGCTTCTTTGCCTGTATCACCCGCCACCCGCCAGTGTTCCGCCAGCGCCGCCGCATGGGTATCGTCATCCGGGTACAATCGTTCGATGGCCTGCGCCACCTGCCGATGCAAAACAGGACGCTCGGACTCGCTCAAATCCGCCATGAGCGACTCGCGCAGTTTGTCGTGGGCGAAGCGCCAGCGACCATCCTGCCGTTCGATCACAGCAGCATTGGCGCAAATCGTCAGCCAGTCTTGCAGCACCGCGTCGGCATTGTCGGCATTGTTGGGGGAAATGAAGGTGGTGAGCAGCGTCAGATCGAGCGTGCGCCCGGTCACGGCGGCGATCTTCAGCAGCGCGTGGGATTCGGACGGCACGCGCCCCAGACGGCGGCGGATGATCTGTTGCACGCCACCCGCCATAATCCGCGCTGGCAACGCCTTTGAGCCGATGCGTCCCAACCCACCCGCGTCCTCCGCCAGCGCCCGCAGCACTTCCACGAGGAAAAAGACGTTGCCCTCAGTTTCGCGCTGGAGCAGATCGAGTATTTCGGTCTGGCGCGCCCCTTCGCCCAACATCGCCAACGCCAGTTCTGCCACGCTCGGCTGCGGCAAACGTTCCAATTTGAGCGTGAACGCGCCTTTCAGTTCTTGCGGCAGATTCGGGCGCTCGTCGTCGCGGTAGCTGCCCACGATGAGCAGGCCGGTTTCGTCCACCACGCGCAGCAGCGCCCGCAAAATATCGAGGCTTTCGTTCGACCAATGCAAATCTTCCAGCAAGAGCAGCACCGGCCCCGGCATCCGCACAATCACATCTACCACCGTCGAAATCAGGCGTTGCTGTCCGGCGGCGGCATCCACTTCGGGCGCATCCGGCACATCGCGCCCCAGCAGCGTGTTGATGTCCGGCACGATGGTCTTGAGTACGCTGGCTTCGAGGTCGCTCATCTCGGTGGTGGCAGCCACACGCCGCAGCACTTCCACCCACAGTTGATACGAACTGCCCGCCTCCGACACTTCCTGCCCGCGCAGCAGTATCGCGCCGTTGACCAGCGCCTGCGTCCGCAGTTCGTCCAGCAAGCGCGATTTGCCGATGCCGCTTTCGCCGCCCACCAGCCACGCGCTGCCCCGATTTTCACTGGCGGCGTTCAACGCCGTGAGCAACGCTTCAAACTCGTCATCGCGCCCCACAAATCGCGCCGATTCGAGGAAACTGCGCCGGATGGCCTCGCTCTCCGGCGGCACAGGCTGACCGATGGCGGCGCACAAATCGGCGATCAGCTCATAGGCATCGTGATAACGCATGGGCGGTTCTTTTTCCAGCAGGCGCTCGATCACCTCG
>CAIVEA010000911.1 GCA_903904765.1 uncultured Chloroflexota bacterium | reverse complement strand
GTGGGACTCATGTCACATGGTCGTCTCTGTTCACCGAAACACCGCAGATGATGGAGGCTTGGAATCAGGCCGGCATTTTGTCTGTCGAGATGGAGACAGCGACCACGTTTGCGGTAGCACGTTATTTCAATATGGCGGCGGTATCGCTGGTTGTCGTGTGGGATGATTTGACGCGCGGACGACGATTTCTCGACCCCTTGCCGCCGGGTGGCTTGGAGGCGCTCAACCGGAGTAACACGGCGGTCTATGAGGTGGCACTGTCGCTGACGGAACAGGTGTAGGTAAAGGCTTTTTGAATGATTGACCTGATGTTCCCTGAACAGTATGTGGATATTTTGCCGGAAGTACGTGCTTTTCTGGCTGAGGAGCAGCGGTTGTATATCGGTGGGCGCTGGGTAGCGGCGCTCAACGGTGCGATTTTCGAGACGGTTGATCCTTCCAGTGGGCGCTTGTTAGCGCGTGTATCATCAGCGCAGGCTGAAGATGTTGATGCTGCTGTGCAGGCTGCGCGGCAGACCTTCGACGGCGGGGCGTGGCATCTCAAACTAACCCCTTCTGAGCGCGGTCGTTTGATCTGGAAACTGGCTGATTTGATTGAGTCACGTGCATCGATCCTAGCGCAGTTGGATGCGCTGGATAATGGCAAGCCGCTGAACAAAGCATTGAAGGTGGATGTGCCACTTTCTGCCGAGCATTTTCGATACTATGCTGGCTGGGCAAACAAAATTGAAGGCGCGACCATCCCAGTGAATACGCCCGGCATGTTGAATTACACCGTGCGCGAACCGGTGGGCGTGTGCGGATTGATCGTCCCGTGGAATTATCCGCTGCTGATGGCGGCGTGGAAGATCGCGCCTGCGCTGGCCGCAGGGAACTGCATCATTCTGAAGCCTGCCGAGCAAACCCCTCTCAGTGCGCTCTATCTGGCGCGATTGTTCGAGGAAGCCGGATTCCCTCCCGGCGTGTTTAACGTATTGACGGGTTTTGGAGAAACCGCTGGCGCTGCGCTGGTGGCTCATCCGGGCGTGAACAAAATCGGCTTTACAGGTAGTGCCTCCGTTGCGCGGACAATTCTTCGCAATTCTGCGGAATCGCTCAAACGTGTTTCACTGGAACTGGGTGGGAAAAGCCCCAACATTATCTTTGCAGATGCCAATCTGGAACAGGCAGTGGTGGGGGCAACGTGGGCGATTTTTGGCAATAATGGACAGTCCTGTACCGCAGGGTCACGGTTGTACATTCAGCGGAGCGTGTTTGATCGTGTGCTGACCGGCATGACCGAAGCAACTGCCCGGATACGGGTGGGGATGGGCATGGGACAGCATCAGCCCGATCTAGGACCAGTGGTGAGCGCCGAACAGTTGCAAACGGTCATGGGATTTATTGATGAGGGGCAGGGCGGTGGTGCCAGAACGGTGATTGGTGGTCGCCGCATGGGTGGCGAACTAGCAAACGGATATTTCATCGAGCCAACCATTTTCGTGGATGTGCAAGAGCAGATGCGGATTGTACGCGAGGAAATCTTCGGCCCAGTGGTTTGTGCTATCCCCTTTGATGATGCCGATCAGGTGCTTCGCGCCGCCAATGAAACGCCCTATGGACTGGCGGCGGGGTTGTGGACGCGGGACTTGCAGACCGCGCACCGCTTCGCGTCCCGACTTCAGGCAGGGACGGTATGGGTGAACACATGGGGCGATACGGATGCAGCTTCACCTTTTGGGGGCTACAAACAGAGTGGACACGGGCGCGAAATGGGCAAAGAAGCGCTTGATTTGTACACCGAAGTCAAAAGCGTATGGATACGGGTGGAATAATTATGCGGCAGATCAGTGTGGGCAAGTATCGTGCTTTGCAGCGTGCAAGCAATCGTGCTGGATTTTTCACCATTCTGGCGATTGACCATCACGATGCCCTGCGTCGAGCTTTGAGACCGACTGCGCCGGAGACTGTGACACCGGATGAGATGGCTACCTTCAAAGCGCAGGTCGTGCGGGTGATTGCGCCGGAGGTTAGCGGTGTGCTGTTAGACCCGATTTATAGCGCGGGGCAGGTGGCTGTTGGGGGCGATCTGGGACATGCTGGCATGCTGGTGGAAGTTGAAAAAGCCGGCTATGCCATGCGTCCGCTGCCGCTTTTGACCGAGATGTTGACGGGTTGGAATGTGAGCAAGATCAAGCGGATGAATGCTGACGGGGTCAAGTTGTTTTACTACTACAACAGCGATGACGTGGATCGTACCCCACAGCAGGATGCGTTGCTCCAGCGTCTGGTAGTGGAATGTGAGCGCTACGACTTGCCATTCTATGCCGAGCCAATTTTGTATCCGCTGGATGAGCCGTCAGGTGTTCATCAGGACAACTACACGCGCCGCGTGATTGCTGCGGCGCAACGGGCTGAACAGTTGGGTGCAGATATCTTGAAGATGGAATTTCCCCTATCGCCGGATCGCTGGGGGGATGCTGCTGCTGAACGTGCGGCCTGCACCGCCTTGAATCAGGCCACAACCGTCCCGTGGGTGCTATTGAGCGCCGGCGTGGACTTCGATACATTTTGCGGGCAGGTTGAGATTGCCTGTGCTGTGGGTGCTTCAGGTGTCATCGCAGGGCGGGCGGTATGGGGTGAAGCCGCCGGACTGAACGATTTTGATGCGCGTGAAGCATGGTTGCAAACAACAGGGCGCGAACGACTGCGGCGGCTGGCGGCACTGGTTCAAGGCGGGCAATCGTGGCATGAACGTCTGAAACCGAAGGCGGTTTCGACGGAGTGGTATCAACAGTATGAAGGGATACCGCAGCCATGAACCGTGTTCCGGTTATTGTTGGAATCGGCATGACTCGTTTTGCGGCAGATCGCCCGGATTGTAATCCGCGTGATTTGCTGACGGATGCTGTGCTGGCATTGTTGGCGGATGCTCAGTTGCCGGATTTGAAGGCCGTACAGCATGGCCTATGTAGTTATGAGAGCGATCATTTCAACAAACAGATGACGCTGGCAGCGATTCTGCACGATCAAATCGGTCTGATACCCGTTCCGAATGTGCGTATCGAAGGGGGCGGCGCGACGGGGGCGCTGGCGCTGCGTACCGCATGGGCGTATGTGCAAAGTGGATTGTGCGATTCGATTCTGGTGTATGGCTGCGAAACGAATGGGCGTGGTGTGTCCTCACAAACAGCCAATCAATTATTCGCGCTCTCCGCTGATTTTGACTGGGAGATGATGATTGGCGGTACATATACCGGCTTCTATGCCGCTATGATGCGCGCCCACATGCAGCGGTACGGCACAACTCCCGAACAGTTCGCGCATGTGGCGGTTCGCAATCGGCGTAATGCACGCTTCAATCCCCTCGCGCAAAAACCGATGGAACTGACGATTGCGGATGTGCTGGCATCCCGCCCGGTTGCCGAACCTTATCGCTTGCTGGATTGCAGTTTGCTCAGTGATGGCGCTGCGGTCATGCTGCTGGCAACTGAGGAATGGGCGCGGGCGCATAGCGCGAAGTTTCCTGCACGGCCTACGGTCTATTTCAGTGCGACAGGTTGCGGCACAGATACGATGCGTCTGGGTGATCGCTACCCCGAACTCACGAATTTCCGCGCTAAACGCGCTGCCGCACAACAGGCTTACCAGATGGCGGGCATTACCGACCCGCTGCATCAGATTGATGTAGCGGAACTGTACGATAGCTATAGTGGTGTGGAAATTCAGGCCGTCGAAGATTTGGGGTTTGTGCCACCGGGGCAGGGTGGCGCGAGCGTTGCCAGCGGGATATTCGATCTGGACGGTGAACTGCCCGTGAATACCGATGGCGGGCTGCTGGGGCGGGGAGCGCCTGTGGGGGCAACCGGAATCGCGCAGGCCGCTGAGATTGCGTTGCAACTGTGGGGTGAGGCAGACCCGCGTCGGCAAGTGGCAGGTGCGCGGCGCGGCTTGACGGATACTCATGCTGGGATCGCAACCCTATCCGTTGTGAATATCTTTGAGCGACGGGATTAGTTATGCCGGACGTAAAAAGTAAGAAAGACATCCTACAGATTGAAGCTGGTGAAGATAGCTACTGGGCGGATTTCTGTCAGGTGGAACGGCTGACGCTCTCGCTGACGCAGACGTACACGCACACGTTGGGCAGATATTCGCGTTTTTTCATTGAACTGGAAAACCAGCGCTTAATGGTGACCCGATGTGATCGTTGCCAGCGGGTGTATGCGCCGCCACGTCCGCTGTGCCCGGATTGTTTATGTCCGACGGAGTGGGTGGAACTGACCGGCACGGGAACTGTGCAAACATTCTCGGTGCAGCATTTCTCGCCCGGCAGTAATGCAGATGTAGCAGCGCTCAAAACGCCTTATGTGTTGGCCTACGTGTTGTTGGATGGCGCATCCACATTGTTTCCCCATGTGCTGATTGCTGATCCGGCGCAGGTGGCGATTGGGATGCGGGTGCGTGTCCATTATGTCCAGCAGCCTGTGGAACATCCCATTCATTTGATTCATTTTATTCCTGTGGAGTGATGTGATGGTCGTTCGCAAAAAGAAACTAATTAATCAACGTCAGACCATTCTCCGCGATATGCTGGCGGGATTTGCCAGTGCTTATTCGGATGTAGTGTGCTTGACTGATGATGGGCTTATCGTGCGTGCCCGCCCGAAATCGGCTGGCAAAGTGGGGCTGGTCATCGGCAATGGTAGCGGACATGAGCCTGCTATGATTGGTCTGGTGGGGGAAGGGTTATTCGATGTCAATGTTCCCGGTGAAATTTTCACTGCGCCGGGGCCAGAGCGCATCGTAGCCGGTATCAAAGCTGCTGATTATGGTGCGGGCGTGTTGCTATGTGTGTCTCATCATGCGGGTGATCTCATGAATGCCGAGATCGCGCTGGAATTGTGTCAGGCAGAGGGGATTGAGAATGTGGAAATGGTCGTCCTGTATGACGATATTTCCAGTGCTCCAAAAGGGAATGAACCTGAACGGCGGGGTACAGCGGGGCTATTTTTTGTGTGGAAGATGCTAGGCGCTTATGCCGAAACGGGCGCATCTCTGGCGGACTGTAAGCGCATGGCCGAGGCGATCCGCGATAGCACGCGCACTCTAGCACTAGCTTTGACTTCATGTGCCAGCCCGATCACGGGCGAAACCATGTTTGAGATGCCGGATGACGAAATGGAAATCGGCATGGGCGTGCATGGTGAGGTCGGGATGGGGCGGCATAAAGTGGTGAGCGCGGACGAGACCATAGACTTGATGTTGCCGCGCCTGTTGGAAGATTTGCCTTTTAATTCTGGTGATGAGGTGCTGGTGCTGCTGAATAACAGCGGCAGTATGACTTTGATGGAATTGTATATTCTACATCGGCGGGTGACTGAGCGACTGGCGCAGGCGGGGATACGTCATTACAAGTCGTGGATCGGGCCGTATGCGACTACACAGGAGATGGCAGGCTTTGCGCTGTCGTTGTGCTGTGTGAATGCACAGATGAAATATCTGTGGGACGCACCTGCTAATGGTGCGTTCCTCAAAGGGGTGTAGACGATGACCGGGACGATGAACGGCAGCGATTTCGTCTCTCTGATCGGCGCGATACACCATGCTTTAGGCGCGGCACAATCCGAACTAAATGCATTGGATTCGGCACTGGGTGATGGCGATCATGGTGAGGCGCTGGCGGTAGCCCTTGGTGATGCGGTGGAAAAAGCGCATGTGCTGCCGACCCCGACACCTTCTAGCGTTCTGCAAACCGCATCACAGTCGCTTCTGAATCGGATGGGAGGCGCGTCCGGTGCATTATACGGGACGTTGTTCCTGCGTATGAGCATCGCGCTCAAAGATCATGATGTTGTTTCTCTACCGGATTGGCAGGCGGCGCTGCAAGCGGGGTTAGCCGGTGTAACTGCACGCGGCAAAGCTGCCCCCGGTGATAAGACGATGGTGGATGCGCTCGCGCCGGCGGTAGCTGCTTTTGTGGCGGCAAGTGATTTTGCCAGTGGTTTTGCGGGAGCAGCAGCAGCGGCGCAAGCAGGTGCGGAACAGACGGTCAGTATGGTGGCTAAATTTGGACGTGCGAAATTTGCGGGTGAACGTGCTATCGGGCATGTGGATGCAGGAGCGCGTTCAATTGCGATACTGTTCGGCGCGATCAATACATTTTGGCAGGAGCGCGAACATGGTGCAGGTTAAACTCCGCGTGGGCTATGTTGGAACGTCTATTGCCAGTTATTTTGCGACGGAATATCGCCAGCGCGAACGGGCGATCACGGGGTTGGAGAAACTCGCACAAGCGTGGGATTTTGAACTGGTCGCAATTGCCGATGAGATTATGTCCGTAGAGGCGGCAGAGCAGGCGGCTGCACGCTTACAAGCGGCGCAGGTGGATTTCTTGCTGCTACAAACTGCTGGGTGCAGTATCGGGGAGCAAGTTTTGCCTTTGGCACGGGTTGCGCCTCGCATGGCTTTGTGGGCAACGCCTGAACCCCTACCGGATGGGGATATTAAGTTGCACTCGTTTGTTTCCATGAGTCATTTTGCCAGCATCCTCACGCAGACGCTACAGGACGAACACATCGCTTTCAAATGGTTTTACGGGCATGTGGAAGCCGATGAGTTTCAGATTCCGTTTGGGATCACGATACGTGCATTGACTGCTGTTAAGAATATGACACAGGCGCGGATTGGCTGGTTTGGCGGATTAGCGCCCGGATTCATGAATATGGCGTTTGACACGGCAAAGCTGAAGGCTCAGTTAGGTGTGAACGTGATGGCGCATGAACTAAGCGAATTGATAGACCGCGCCAGAGGATTCGACAGAGTATATGTTGACCGGATGGTGGCAGATATTTACGCTGCTGCACGTTTGGTGCGGGTGAGCGAGATGGCTTCGTTTGACCGCGTAACTCGTTTGTATCTTGCTATGCGTGACATCACCCGTGAACGGGATTACGATGCACTGGCGGTATCCTGCTGGTCAGAGTTTCAGGAGTCCTATCGTGTTGCACCCTGCATGGCGTATGGGTGGATGGGGAGTGAACACGGGGTAGCGGTGGCTTGTGAAGGGGACGTATATGGTGCATTGAGTATGTACTTGCTCAATCTGCTGGGCAATGCACAGCAGTCATCCACGCTGCTGGATATGGCGGTGATAGACACGTTGAATCCGGCGGCATTGATGTGGCATTGTGGGGTTTCCCCACGCCACTTTGCCAATAAGGATGGGATTCAGTGGGTGGATCATGTGACGCTGGGGCGTAAGTCGGAGAATGTCTATGGCGTGGCAGGCGATCAGGTGTTTGCGGCGAACACCGCTACCATCAGCTATCTCAGCAGGGACGGGGCTAATCTACTGGTGGTTGGAGCGCAAATCGTCGAACGTGACAATCCGGGGTATGCGGGGACACGGGGCTGGTTTACTGAGTTTACACTGAATCGTGAACGCATTACATTGCACGATTTGGTGCATACGCTGACGATTGGCGGACATCCCCATCACTATGCAGTTGGGCTAGGAGATGTCACACGTGAGTTGATCGAATTTGCCACATGGACGGGAATCCATCGCATCACGCGACGCAGTTATACGGAGTACTTGACAGAGCCTACGGGATTGTCTCACAGAATCTGAATGGGGATATGAACGCATGAAGTTCCACCAACCATTGGATAAGCTTATCGCATAGGAGCCTAGTTCAGTGAGAGACGGTAGTTCATCTCCGTGTGATTGAACTGTTGCGAAGAAGATACTCACCATTTGGAGTATCACGACGCAAGCTATTTTCTTGCAGAAGGCTACTTGATATAAAAAAATACTGCTTGACAAGTAATGCGATGTTCTGTTATATCTATAGCCACATCCAAAAAGGAAGTAAATCGTCTTATGCAGTACGCAATTAGTTCCTCTCGTTCCATGATGATGTGTTGTTGTCTGGTCACATCGCTCAGGCGTGGGGGCATATTGTTGGCTGCGTAGCCAACGTGCATAGGACACACAACCGTGTGAACAAAACCCTCGCCAAGCGAGGGTTTTTTGTTTCATTTGTTCGTTCGATGTGCAAGGAGAAACTCATTTTGATCTCGAAGCGATGGAAACTATCTGTGATTCTTCTGGTGTTGCTGAGCGTGTTCAGCCTCACCGCGCAGTTGTTCGCACAGTCTGCTCTGCCGGAACGGTTCAGTAATCCCGATAAGCCGGTGAAGATCGCTTTGGTGCGGTTCATCGGTGATGGTGCGTTCATGGCGCGGTATCTGGCGGGAGCGCAGGCACAGGCGAAGGAACTGGGCATCGAACTGACGGAATACAACGCCCGTAACGATCAAGCGCAGTTCGTGACGTTGCTGGAGCAGGCGATACAGCAGCAGCCGGACGCGATCATCATCAGTCACGGGACGACGGACGCAGTGCAGCCGTACATTGACGCGGCTGAAGCGGCGGGCATCAAGGTGGTGACGTTCGATACGGTGGTGAACAGCGACACGGTGCCGGAAATCGAACAGGACGATCTGGCAATTGGGTTCGATCTGACACGGTATGTGGCGGTGAACTATGGTGGTGCGGCGAATGTGCTGTACCTGAACATCGCTGGCTTCCCGCCGCTGGATAAGCGGGATCGTTCGTACCAGAACTTCCTGTGGCGCTACCCGAATCTGAAGCAGGTGGCGCAGGTGGGGGTGTATGTGGAAGGTGGAACGGCGGCGGAGACGCAGACCCGTGTGGAAGCGGCGCTGACGGAACACCCAGAGACGAATGTGGTGATCGCCATGTGGGACGAACTGGCGAAGGGTGCGGTGCGTGCCATCGAGCAGTTGGGGTTGCAGGACAAGGTGAAGGTGTACTCGGTGGATGTGTCCGACGAGAACATCCAGATGATGACAACCGAGAACAGCCCGTGGGAAGCGACGATTGCTACCGATCCGTATAGCACGGCGCGGGTGGCGGTTCGTAGCGCGGTGGCGCTGGTGGCTGGCGAAAATGTGCCGAAGTACCTGTTGGTGCAGCCGACGCTCATCACCCGTGATACGCTGTTGGCGAACAATGTCACCAACATCAACGAGCTGATTACCGCGTTGCCCTCGCTGGGTGAGAGTTCGCTCTCGTGGTATCCCTGGACGTATCGCCTCCAGTTGGAAGCGCAGCAGTAAACACAGCCTACGATAGTAGACACAAGGGGAGGGCGGGTCATCCGTTCTCCCCGCTGTGTTTTATCGTCCTAACATGAGGAGATTGTTGT
>CAIVEA010000910.1 GCA_903904765.1 uncultured Chloroflexota bacterium | reverse complement strand
TCGAGTTTCGCAAAACGTTCCTTTGGGGGGTGTTTTGGGCATCCTCAGCGCACCTCGCGGTACAGCGCCGCGTACTGCCCCGCCACCCCTGCCCAGCTATACTGCGCCTCCACCACCGCCCGCCCCGCCGCGCCCAAGCGCGTCCGCAAATCCGGGTCGCGCAGCAGCCGCACACAGGCCGCCGCCAGCCCTTCGGTGGGGGCGATCAGCGCCGACTCGCCGTCTAGCACCGCGATTCCATCCACGCTCAAGGGGGTGGCCGCCACCGGACAGCCCATCGCCAGCGCCTCCAACACCTTGTTCTTGATGCCCGCCCCCAGCCGCAGCGGACTGACGAACGCGCCCGCCCGCGCCAGATACGGGCGCACATCCGGCACGCGCCCGGTCACGCGCACACGATCGCTCGCCAGCACATTCAGCACGGGGGGCGGCGCGTTGCCCACCAGCCACAGCCGCGCCTCCGGCACTTCGGCCTGCACCGCCGGGAAAATCTCCGTCGCCAGCCGCAGCGCCGCGTCCACATTGGGCGCATACTCGTAATTGCCCACGAACAGCAGCGCCGGAATGCGTGCCACCGGACGCGGGCGGAAGGTATAGGCATCCACGCCATTCGGGATGACTCGCACCGGCAGCGCCGGATGCAGATCGCGCAGCGTATGGGCATCCGGCTCGGAGACGACCACCGTTGCGGCATAGGGCGCGAACATGAACGACTCGTAGTGCGCTGCCAGCGTCCGCTGTGCCGCCGTTGTCAGCCGCGCTGCCCCCACCGCCGCTGCCAGCGCCCGCGTCAGATACAGGGTGTAGCTCTCGTAGGGGGTGATGATGGCGCGGCGTTTGCCCAGCGCCCCGCCCAATTCGTAGACATGGATTCCGCCGAACAGGTGCAGCGCGTCGTAGTCGGTTTCGCGCACATGCGCCTCGATGCTGCGCCACATCTCCGGCTGCCACGACTGTTCGGCGGTGCCGGGCCAGCGTGCCTCCGGCAGCAGCAGGCGGCGCAAATAGCTGACCGGACTGCGCCGCGCCTCCGGGAACAGGGTCACGCGCCGGAACAGGTGGTCATACGCGCCCACTTCGTCGGCATCCTGCGGGCGGTTGGTGAGCGCGATCAGGTCAATCTCCCAGCCGAGATGCTCCAGTTCTTCGGCGAGGTGATACACGATCAGCCGATCACCGAGGTGCAGCGGATAGGGCGGACAGCGCGAGATCAGCAGCAAACGTGGGTCGCTCATGGTTGCGCTCCTAACACGCGCTCCAGCGTGGCGGTAAACTGCGCCGCCATCGCCGCCGCTGAAAAGTGCGCTTCTACCCGTGCGCGTCCGGCAGCGCCCATGCGCGCCCGCAGTGCTGGGTCACGCAGCAGCGCCACCACACGCTCCGCCAGCGCCGCCGCATCCCCCGGCGCGACCAGATAGCCGGTTTCGCCGTCCACAACCGTTTCCGTCGGGCCGCCGCGATTGGTGCTGACCACCGGCCTGCCGCACGACATGGCTTCCACATTCACCATGCCATAGCTCTCGAAGAACGAACTGCACACCACCACATCGGCGGCGGCCATCACCCGTTCCGAATCGGCGCGGAAGCCCAGATAGGTCAGGCGGGGTTGCAGCACGGGGTCGGTGGCGGCGGTGTGCAGGATGCGCGTCTTGTAGGCGTTGTCCGCGCCGGTCTGGGTGTTCTCGCCCGCCACGATGAAGCGTGCTGCGGGGATTTCCGCCGCCACCCGCCGCGCCATCTCCTGAAACACCTCATGGCCTTTCACATCCTGAAAGCGAGCGATCAGGGCCACCAGCGGCGCGTCGGCGCTCATATTCGCATCGCGGCGCACGGTGCTGCCGTCCACACCGGGATGAAAACGCGCCGTATCCACGCCCGAATACAGCAGTTCCAGCCGTTCGGGGGGCATGAAAGGCGGCGTACCGAGGAAGCCTTCGCGGATGGCCTTCGAGAGTGCGAACAGGGCGGGCAAACGGCGGAAGAAGCCGCGCTGCCAGAACTTGGGGCGAAACCACCAGCCCCAGCAGCTCCACAACGCCGGAATGTCTGCGCGTCCGGCAGCGGGGGCGGCCATCGGCAGGGTGTGGTAATCGCTGTGCAGCGCGGCGATTCGTTCGCGGCGGATGAGCGCCTCGATCTGGCGGCTGAGGGGCAACCGCGCCCAGATGAACGGCACGAAATAGGTGGTCGCGCCGCGATAGGCCAGCACATGCACCGGCCACCCGCGCGCGCGCCATGCCGCGCTCAACTGCCCTTCGGCGCGGGTGAGCAGGTGCGGCAGGTAGCGCGTGCTATCCAGATGATCGGCAAGGTTGAGCAGGGCGGTTTCGCCACCGCCCAGATCAATATAGCTGGAGACGAACAGGAGATTCACACGCTCAACCATGCAGCCACCCGAATACTTCGTAGATGATCTTCAACGCGGCCAGCGAGGTGATGTCACTGTTATCCAGCGGCGGCGAGACTTCCACAATGTCCATCGCCTGCACGGGCAATCGCTCGAATACCACCCGCAGCAGTTCCAGCACATCGCGGGTGGTCAGGCCGGCGGCCTCCGGCGTGCCTGTGCCGGGGGCGTGGGCGGGGTCTAGCACATCAATATCCAGCGTGACGTACAG
The DNA here is from genome assembly GCA_903904765.1 of uncultured Chloroflexota bacterium. The sequence continues at coordinate 1,057 of CAIVEA010000910.1, read as the reverse complement.
CGCCTTCACATCCGCCAACTGCCCCGCGACGGCCTCCGCCACCGCCTGTATGCCGCTGCGGTAGACATCAATGGCACGGTGAACACCGATAGAAGGGTGCGACGACAGGTAATCCAATTCCTGCGGCAGCCACGAGCGCAGCCCGACGAATACCATGTGTTCGGGCGCGACACCGGGATATTCCAGCACACGGCGGGCGGTGCAGGCGTGCGACCAGCGGTGGCCTTCAAAGGTGTCCATCAGGTCGGCGTGGGCATCAATATGCAGCACGCCCAGCCCGCTGCCACCCTTCACCTGACTGAAGGCCTGAAACAACGGAATAGTGACGGAATGATCGCCGCCGAGAAACAGCGCGAAGGGATGCTTGAGCACCGCCCCCGCCCGCGAACGCACCGCCGTGAAATAGCGCAGCCAGTCCAGATCAACCAGCACGTCGCCGTAATCCAGCACGCGCAGATCATCGAAGCTGCGGCCTTCCTCGCTGATGGGGGCAATGTGCGGTGTGATCTCCCGCAGGCGGGCGGGCGCGAACGACGCGCCTTTGCGAAAGCTGGTTCCGCCATCGAACGGCACGCCCAGAATGCCCACCTGCGCGGCCTGTGCATCGCCGCCAGCCAGTCCACTCCAGACACGGCGATGGGGCGGGGTATGGTCAATCATGCGTCTGCGTCCTCACTCGCATCGGGCAGAAAATTCCAGAGCAAGTGTACACCATCAGGACGTGGAGCGTCCTAATGCGTGTTCACATGCACCCGCGTGGCTTCTTCGCGGTATTCCCCCGGCGCAACGTGCATGAAACGCCGGAAGATGCGCCGGAAGTAATCCGGTTCGGAAAAGCCGCAGCGTTCCGCAATTTGCGGAATCGTCAGGTTGGTATCCAGCAGCCACTCGCAGGCTTTTTCGATGCGCCGCTTGTGGATGGCCTCGGTGAGCGTACGCCCGTACAACTTGCGGTAAATGCGCCCTAGATAGTCGGTGTTATAGCTCAAGGCTTCGGCGACTTTGCTGGCGGTGATCGGGCGGTCAAAGTTCATGCGGATGTAGGTATCCGCCCATG
>CAIVEA010000909.1 GCA_903904765.1 uncultured Chloroflexota bacterium | reverse complement strand
GCAAACGCGCCCGGGCATGCTCGGTGAGCGCCTGAAGAACGACAGACTGATAACCGCCCGGAGGCGGGGGGGGCGACGCCGGTTTGGCGGCAGCGGGGGGAGCGCCAGGTGCGGGTGCCACAGGATGAGCGCCGCGATCACGGTTGCGATTAGCCCCGGTTGGAGCTGAAGCAAGCCGGCGCTAAGGAGGGCGATACCGAGGGGCAGTGGGTCGCGGCGGAACAAGTTGGGTAGGCTGTCTCCCCATGTGAGGAACATGCCGAGCATCAAGCCGATACTGGTTATGATGCCGAGGGGCAATCCCCATAAGGTGAGCAGGGAGCGCAGCGGCGTATACTGACTGCGGGGACGCAACGGCCACAGGCTGATGGCTGCTGCTAACCCCGCAACGAGGGTGGCAATCTGCGAAACCTGAAGCGTCTGTTCGAAGGGGATGGCTAAGTTACCACTGCTGACTCCGAAGCCGACAATCGCCCAGTGATCCCAACCGCGATCTGCGACTAGTTGCAGTGTGTGAGGGGTGAGGGGTAGGTTGCGGGCAATCGAGATCAGGTGAGTGTCCAACTGCAAGTTGCCGCTGGTGAGTACAATGTAGGCGTTGCCAGATGAATCGTGCGGGGTAGCATTGGGCGAATTGCCGTCAATGCTCGGATAGAGATAGGCAACGTAATCATCTTTGCGTGCTAGGAGCGACAGGTCGCTGCCCGTGAAATCAAACGCGAGGTGGCTGTCTTTCAACCAGCCAATGTCCGCACCCATCGGGCCAAGCGTCCAGACCCCGCTGTAACGGGTGAACGGATTTGCGGCGGGGAATAGGCCATTGGCGGCGCGGGTGGTGGTGGGGCGTTCGGCGAGGGCAGACCAGAGTGCATCGGGTTGGTCGTCTTGTGAGATGACCGCAAATCCCCACTGGGGATCATCAGGCGCGGTGGACGGTTGCCATTGTTGGAGCATCATGCCAGCCATCCAAGGCCATTCGCGTTCGGCGCGGTTCAAGGCGGATAGTGTGTAGCCGGACTGTTGCTGCGCGGTGACAGTGCCCCAGATGGAGGGTGTGCCTTGCCAGTCGTCGGGCAGGTGATTCCAGCCCCACGCGCTGGCCCAGATGGCTTTGTGACCGTCACCACGTTTGACCATTTCCTCACGGATGATGATGACGCGGTTGAAGTTGAGTTGATCGTTCTTGAGGGTGCGCTCTAGCGGGGATGTGTCGAAGCCATAGGGTTTCGCGCCGACGGCATCGAAATAATTCTGTGCGCCTGCTTGATACAACGCCCGCAGGAAGTCCAACTCATTGATATTGAGCGGGCCGGATTCGGTGGTGGGCGCTAAACCGCCGGTGATGACGGTGGCAGCCGAATCGGCTTGATGGATGGCGGGATAGGCGGCTGCGAGGAGCGCGGTATAGCCTACTGGATTCGGTTCACGGTTGCCCCATGCGGCGGTCAGATTAGGCTCGTCCCAGATTTCGTAGGTATCCACCACATCGCCGTAGCGCAGGGCGAAAGCGGCGGCGAAATCAGCGTAGTCTTGCGGATCATCGGGGGGGGCAGTACGGGTTGTGATTGCCGATGGGTGCGACCATGCTGGCGCGTTGCAAAGCACCGCCACGAGGCGCAATTGCGGATGTTGGCGCAGATCGTCCATCAGCGAATCCAGAGGTTGCCAGTCGAATTGCCCCGGTTGAGATTCTATTTCGTCCCAATTGATGAACTGGCGAACCCACGTGATATGCGCTTGTTCCATCCATTCGAACTGCTGATGACGTTCTGCCGGGGTGTATTGCAGGAGATCGGCATTCACCCCCGTTTTGGGGACGTGAAAGGGCAAATCAGCCGTGCGCGAGGCATCCTCATAGCCGCGCAGCGATATGTCCCGTTCAACGGTTGTGCGCCACCACGTCACCGCGCTGCCGAGGAAGGCGACCAGTGTGATAAGGCCGATGATGAAATTGCGTCTCATCGTGTCCAGACCGGGTTAGAAGCGCCGCCGTCAAGTGTGAGTTGGTGCGAAACCATAGATTCGACATCCACAATCCAGAGGTTGCCTTGATAGATGAGGGCGATTTGACGACCATCAGGACTCCATACGAATTCCTGATTTTGAAAAATGGATTGCTGCGCGGTTAGTCCCGGACGGCCTGCTGGCGGAAAGACGATACGGGCGTTGCTGCCATCACGGTCAGCCACCATCAGATCATATTCGCCGTTGATGCTGCTGAAGGGGTCACGTGCCATCAAATAGGCCAGATATCCTTTGGGGAACTGGCTGGCGGTGTCAGTCAACAGGGGGGAATACTGCGGTGCAGCCCAGATGCCTGCATTGGCGACGACTTCGGTGGCGAATGTGCCGCTGCTTTCGGCAACTGCAACGTTAAAAACAGGACTGCTTTCCGCTAACTCGCTGCCCGTTGGCGCACCATGTACGGTGGAAAGCAGGAGATTGCCATCCGGCGACCATGACAGGGTTGCCCTCCATGACCAATCGCCGACAGGCCGCAGCACAGCGTAGGCCATAAGCGCGGGTTCGAGTATGCCGTCTTCGAGATTGACCAGCCCGATACCGTTGGCCTGCGCCCATGCGAGGTGCGTGCCGTCCGGTGACCACTGGAAGCGCGTTCCCCACCAGCCGTACAAGCCGCCTGTGGAACGCTCGATGATCTGCTTCACGCTGAGCGAATCGCCGTTGGTGGGGTCAATTCGCATCTGCCACAGGTCGTTGAAGGCCAACCAACCGGGTGTGGCTTCGCGGGGTTCGCCAGTGGAATAGCTGATGGTGTTTTCCAGCCCCGGAACCCAATCGGCATATAGGATGTTGCCGGGGATGAGGGGGATGGCGGGGCTAGGCTGCGAGACATCTTGAATTGACCACAACTGATTGAAGGAGGTGGCTGCGTCTTCGCCAACACTTTTGCGGGTGTAAAGTAGTTGGCGACCATCGGCGGACAGGCGAAAGACGCGGGGATCGAGGTCGCTTTCGGTGGTGATTGGGCGTTTGGTGGTGCTGCTGCCGCGCATGATCCACGCATTCCCGTTGTTGATGTAGGCCAGCGTGCCGATAACCGGAACGGGTTCGATTTCCCCGCTGGGGCCGATGTAGATGATT
>CAIVEA010000908.1 GCA_903904765.1 uncultured Chloroflexota bacterium | reverse complement strand
GTAGTCGCCTGCGGACAAATCGGCGGGCAGTTCCAGCAGCAAGCGTTCGCTCAACTGCGTATTCGGACGGCGCGCCCCTAACGGGCGGTCATCCCCCGCCACCTGTTCTCCGGCGGCGTTCAGCACCTTCACGAAGCGCACATCGGTATCCGAACGCGCCGCATCGAACGCCCACCACACATCCACCGTCAGCGCCGCGCCGTTCACCTGCGCCGCGCCGCCCAGCAAGCGCAGCCCTCCGGCGAACGTGACCGTCAGCGGGAAATTGCCCTCGCTAAACGTGAGCGCGTTCGCGTCCGGCACGAACGACAGCGGCGGACAGGTGGCATAAGGCGAGGCGGTGCGCGGACAGGCCGGCAGCGCAGATAGGCTCAGGCGATGGTAGCCCGCACCTGCCAGCGGCACACCCACCGCCAGCGCCCCTTCGCCAGCGTCCCAGTGAGCGATTTCCATACCGTCCAGCAGCAGCGCCACCGGACGCGAGATGCTGCTCAATGCACCGGACAGGTTCAGCCAACCACTGTGGAGCGCGTACACATCCCATTCGCTGCGGGCAGGCGTGGCGGGCGTGACGGCCTGCGCGATGAAGGACGGTTGTGCGGCGGATTGCGGCACATCGAACAGCGCGATTTGCGCGTCCTCGTAGGTCGGTCCGCCCAGTTGCGATCGCGCCCGTTCCAGCGCCGCGCCGTCGCCGTCATAGGCTTTGTGGACGATGACCACATCCGCGCCGGAAGCAGTCAGCAGCGCCGGATCGAGCGTTTGCTCCAGCAGGTTCAGCTTGGCAGGGCTGACCGGAGTCACCCGCGTCACCTGTCCGGCGATTAGCGGCTTTTCGTGGGCGGTTTGCAGCCAGAGCGCATCTTTGGCGGAGAGGCGGTTGTCCCAAGGGATGTCCAGCACGGCGCGGATGTCGTCCCGTGACCGGAGCGCCTGCACCGCGTCCGGGATGGCGGCGGAATAGGTGGGAAGCGGCCAGAACCCCTGCCACTCGAACAGGATGAGTGCGGCGCATGCTGCCAGCAACCACCGGTGGCGGGCAGGCTTAAAGCGCGGCAGGAGCGCCCTGAATCCATAGCCGACCAGCACCGCTATCGCCAGCGCCAGCAGGAAATTGAAGCGCCCCGGCAAATCGGCAACGAAGGCCAGTGGCAGCGGTATAAAGCTGTAGTAGCCGCCGAAGCTGACCGTGATCGGCTGATCGAATAGTTTGAGCAGCGGCCCCAGCATCAGCATGAAGGCCGCCAGCCCCAGCCAGCCCCACACCCGCGCCGTTCGTTCGCGCCGCAGCGCCAGCAGCGCCAGCAGCCCCGGCACGAGGCCGATATAACTGAAGCCTTCCACGATGTTCACGCCCAGCACGCGGCGCGGGTACTCCCACGCGCTGAACAGGGGATGATTGAACGAGGGCGTGACAATCGCCAGCAGATCGGCGCTGAAGGCCACACCGCCGCCTTCGTCCGCATAGGCCGCTGTGCCAAAGGTCGCGCCCGCCACAGGCAGCAGGAACAGCGCCAGCAGCAGACCGCCGAGCGCCGCCGCCAGCGCCATCCGCGTCAGCGCCCGCCAGTCACGGCGCAGCAGCAGCGCCCCGCCCAATACCGCCAGCAGCGGCAGGACGGCATAAATGAGTTGCAGCGTGTGGCCTAGCGGCGTGATGAACACCCACAGCGCCGCCCACAGCACATCCCGCCTCTGTGACGACGAGGGCAGCCAACCGCCCACGCGCAGTAGCGCCAGCGTCAGCAGCGGCAACGGCCACTGCACCAGCAGGCCGCCATGACCGCCGGCCAGATGTCCCTGAATCGTGGGCGCAGCCATGAACGCCAGCCCGCCGAGCAGGGCGGCGCGTTCGTCGGTTAGCAGGTGGCGCAGCAAGTAGAAGGCCGCCCACCCGTTCAGCGCCAGCGTCAGCAACGCCGATAGGTTATAGGCGGCGGGCAGCGGCAGGAACAGCGCGAATAGCCAACCGGGGAAGAATTGCAACGGGTTCGCCCACAAAATCACGCCGGACATGCCATCCGGCCAGCCGAGCAACGGTTGGAAGATCAGCGGCGCACCGTGCCGCAGCGCGTAGGTGAACCACCAGATATGGCGGGTCATCTCGTGCGCGTCGCCAAACGGATAACCGGCAAAATGCGTCCCGATGACCGTGACCAGCGGCCACGTCATCAGCACCGCCACCGCCAGATATAACCCGTAGATTTGTAGATGAGGGCGTAGGCGTTTAAGCAGCAAGTGTTTTTAACCCCGTACCCGTCAGCGGCATCACGATCAATGCTCCTGTGCCGACGTGTTCCCGAACGGTATGTAGCGCGGCGGCGGCGGTGGCGCTGGTCGGCTCGACCAGTAGGCCGCGCCCGGTCAGCGTCCGTTGTGCTTCGCGGATCGAGTCCTCGTCCACGCGCAGCGCCATGCCGTTGCTATGGCGGATCATCCGCAGCACTTCCGCGCCGCGCACCGGATTGCCAATGACGATGCCGTCCGCCAGCGTGGGCTGTGCTTCTAGCGGTGATGGGGTGTCCGAGCCACTTTCCCACGCCTGCACAAGTGGGTCGCAAGCGGCGGCTTGTACCGCGTACAAGCGGGGCAAGCGGGCGATCAATCCAGCTTCCAGTAGCGCCCGGAAGCCGCGAGCGAACCCCAAGAACAGCCCGCCCTGCCCGGCAGGACACACCAGCGCATCCGGCGCTTTGCGTCCCAACTGTTCCCACACTTCCCATGCGGCGGTCATCTGCCCCGCCACAAAGTAGGGATTCCACGCATGGCTGGCATAAACGGTGCTGTGCGCGGCCTGAAGGCAGGCGGCTGTGGTGGCGGCGCGTGGGCCTTCCACCTCCACCAGATCTGCGAACTGCTTGATGAGGCGCTTTTTGACGGCGGGCGCATGGGCGGGCGCGAAAATGCGGGCGTGGATGTGCGCCGCCGCCGTGTACGTTGCCAGCGACGCGCCCGCGTTACCGGACGAGTCTTCGATGACTTCGCCCACCTGATGTGCGATTAGATGGTTGACCAGCACCGCGATTCCGCGATCTTTGTACGAGCCGGTCGGGTTCTGGTATTCGAGCTTGGCGTACACGTCGCCTTCGGGTAGCTGCACCGGAATGAGCGCGGTCATCCCCTCGCCCAGCGTCAGGCGCG
>CAIVEA010000907.1 GCA_903904765.1 uncultured Chloroflexota bacterium | reverse complement strand
GTTTGAGCACGCGCCGGATTTCGCGCAGGGCGGCGGCGGGGTTCGGCCAGTGGTGGGCGCTGTAGCGCGAGATCACATGGTCGAAACGTGCATCCTCAAACGGCAGCGATTCGACATCCCCATGCGCGGTTTGCACATTCGTCAGGCCGCGCTGCGCCGCCAGCGTCCGCACCTGCTCCAGCATGCTGGCCGTCAGATCGAGCGCCACCACCTCGCGCACCTGCGGGGCGACTGCCGCTGACGCATGTCCCGCGCCGCAGCCAGCATCCAGCACCGAAGCCGTCGGATACGGGCGCAGGTGTTCCGCCAGCAGCGTCAAATCCGCGCCTGCGGCATGAACGGCGCTGGTCAAATAGTTGGCCGCCACCTTGCCGAATTGATCCTGCACCGACTGTTTGAGGTCTGCCATCGTGCCACCTGTCGCGCCTAAAAATAATGGTCATTGTACACAGTTTGCGGCGCGGGTACTCGCAGATGATGGATTCGTGAAAAAAGGTGCAAATGGATGAGTATGCGTCTTTTGGAGTCGCTCAGAGTGTGATAACCTGTAATGGGGAATATCAGTGGGTGCAGTGAGTGTGAGAAGGGGCTGGAAATGTCAGATGACACCTTCCAGATGAATTACACCGAAGGTCTAAGCGCCTTTCAATCAGCGCGGCGGCGTGCCTTCTGGCACGAGATGGCTGGATTGCTGCGCGGACAGTCGTCCGAACTCCTCAGCTTCGATGACATCAAAGCACAATTGCGCCTGCGTGAAGAAAGCTATAAGGGGTTGCAAGATGTCCCGCTGGAGAAGATCGTGGGCAGCGTGGGGCGCTACCGCGATTTCACACGCGATTTCTTGCCCAAAGGCAGCACCTCCCGCGAACGCTGGAGCCGCGTCTACGCGCAGATCAACAGCTTGACGGGCGTGCCGCCCATCGAACTGTACAAGGTGAACGATCTGTATTTTGTGCGCGATGGCAATCACCGCGTTTCGGTGGCGCGACAACTGGGTAACACCACCATACAGGCGCATGTGACCGAACTGCCGACTTCGGTGGATTTGCACCCGGATATGTCGGCGGAAGAACTGGATGCCGCCGCCGCCGAAGCCCGCTTTCTGGAAGAAACCGATCTGGATAACACCCGTCCGCATCATCAATCGCTGGAACTGAGCGAACCCTCGCGCTATACCGACCTGCTGGGGCATATCTACGTCCACAAGAGCATTCTGGAACATCAGCGCGGCAAGCCAGTGGAGATCAGCGAAGCGGCGGCGGCATGGTACGACAACTTGTTCCGTCCGGCACTCACGCTCATCCGCAAGTACAACATTCTGGAGCAAGTACCCAACCGCACCGAGGCTGACTTGTTCCTGTGGATGGTGGATCATCTGCGCGAAGTGCGCGAAGAACTGGGCGAGAAAGCCACCGCCCGCAGCTTCAGCGATGCGCTGGTGGACTATCTGACCGAGCGCAAAATCCCCATCCCCAAAGACCTGCTGATGGAGCATGATGATTCGGTCATCATTACGCGCACCCAGATTATGCGTGCCCTCAAACTGAACAACCACGACAATACTGGCGAGTGAAATCAAAAGAGCGCCGCGTTTGGCGCTCTTTCGCTCAATCAGATGGGTTTCACGTTAGCTCTGTGCGAACGAGATCGCTTTTAAGAGTCCATTCCATGTGGGTTCGAGCGTGTTCAACTCATCTTCAGTGTTGGCAATCACTGCCAGCGTGACAGGTATGCCGCCCTGTAGCGTGACCGTCACTAACCCGTACTGACTGGAGCCATCTGTTCCGCGGAGGGTGAGCGCGGGTTGCCCGTTGATGATGAATTCTTCGCGGCGCGGTTCCCCTAAGCCATAGTAGGTGATGGTATAGTCGGCATAATCGGCTACGGTTGCATCCTTGCCCAGACCGATTCCTTCTGCATCTTCCTCGTAGAAGATCATCAATGCGCCTTCAGGTGTCTCGGCAGTCAAATCCGATTTGAGTTGAAAGACCGTCCCGTTGTTTGCTGTGCCGGGATACCATTTTTTCGGATAGGGTATTTGCAGGCCACTATTCGGGAGGGTGATGGTATTGTCGCCGAGTTCTTCAGCACCCATCGGAACGATGCTGCTCATAACCTGCCCGTAAGAGTAGGCTGCTTGTAACACCGTATCCATATCCGGGCCTTGCATCTTCAGGAACACCAATAGGTCGCCCTGCTGCCAGACGGTGGCAAAGCCTGCTCGCCCCGAAGCATCATTGCCAATCAGCGTGAGTGTGCGTCGTCCCATGACGGGTATTTCCACACGTTGTTCAGTCTCGGTGATCTGGGCGCTTTGTGCGGCGAAATCCAGCACCGATTCCAGCGTGACATCACCCCCGATGATTTCTTTAGCCGATTCCAGCGGTATGCCGAGGATATTCAACGTCAGCCCTTCGGAGAAGGTGGTGTTATCATCATCCGCCTGTGCATCAATATCCGCCTGCGTTGCGGCGAATGTGATGCCATTCCCACTCTCTCCCCCGTCGTGCAGCCATCCTTCTGGATAACTCATCTCAATGCCGATGTCTGCGACAGAAATGGTTTGGGTCAAATTCCACAGCGCCCGCGAATCCTGTGCGAAAACCGCAGCGGGCAGCAGTGTCAGTAGCAGACCAACAGCGATCCAAACGCGCCTCAACATAAGCCATGTTCCTTTCTAGAGACCATCTAGCTCAATCAATATCTGAATAGATGCTTTTATGCAGTCTAGCAGGATTGTTGCTACGTTGAGATAAAGATTTGCAAAAAATTACGCCTCTTTCTCCGCCGGATATTGCTTGGCGAAGGCTTCCGCCGCTGCCGTATACCCCTGTGCGATCAAGCCTTTGGCGTGGGGCTGATAGTCGAGAATACTGGTCACGGGCAAAAATTCGGACGGCGCGACCACCGTCACCTTGACCACGCGGTACTGCGGCATCCCCGGAATCGGATGTTCGCGCTGCTGCCGTGCCAGTGCGTTGAACGTTTCGGTCAGCTTGAGTGTTTCGCGGAAGCTGGCGAGCAGCGCCCAATCCAGCGTGACCGTGACCGCCTCGAAGAAGCTCTGCGGACGCGGGTGCAGTTTGGCATCCTCCCCGGACTCACGCCAAGGGGTCATCATCACCACCACCGCCTCCAGTTCCTCATCGGGCGCACGACCTTCGGCCTGTTGCAGGGCGCGGGCGGCCTTCAGCACCGGACTCAGCGGCGTATTGGCAACCACCGCGCCATCCCAGTAGTAGGCTTCGCCGCCTTTCGTGTCCTCATCCCGCGTCCAAGGGTAGACCATCGGGATGCTGCACGAGGCCACAATACGGTTGATGGTCACGCCCTGTATCACATCGGGGTGCGCCTGATCGGTTTCGCGGGCGGGGATGAAACGGTTGCTGAAGATCGTCTGCCGTCCGGTTTCGACGTTGGTGGCGCAGATCATCAGGACAGTGCGGCTACCCGCAATCCGGGCAGCATCAATTTTCAGGCGGTTCGCCAGCGTTTCCCGCAGCGGGGCGGTATCCAGCAAACTGCTGAAGCGCCCCACCGTCCGTCGATTCAGCCAATCAGGGCGGAAGGGGAGGGGATTCCAATCGTCCTCCGGCACTTGCCCGCTGTAGCGCACCTGTGGCAGCCGCGCCCCCAGCGCCCGTTCCATAATGCGGGTGGTGATGGCGCGGGTGGGGGCGGCCATGCCGGGGGGCAACCCCTGAATATGATGCTCGTAAGTGTTCAGCCAGAAGTCCTCTAAGGCGGCGGCGCTCATGCCCTGCGTGATGGCCGCGCCGTTCACCGCCCCGATGGATGTCCCCACCACAATATCGGGCAGCCACGCGCTTTGATGGGCAGCATCCACACCGGATTTTTGCGCTTCGCACAGGTATTTGTACACGCCGGCATGGAACGCGCCACGCCCACCTCCACCGGATAACACCAGCGCCCGAATCGTCATACCGCCTCCCCAATGTGGTTATGCAGAACTATGTGATGAGGTCGCGGCGGCTTCTACATCCAGCAGGGGCGTGCCGCGCTCCACCACCTGCCCCGCACTGACGCGCAAATGACTGACCCGCCCCGCGAAGGGGGCGCTCACCCGAATCTCCATCTTCATCGCTTCGAGGATGACCAGCGTTTGCCCCGCCGTCACCGTATCGCCTTCGGCCACCGCCACCGACAGCACCAGCCCCGGCATGGGCGCGGTCAGATCGCCCGCAGCGGGGGCGCGTTTGCGCCCGCCCTGCGCTTGCGGTGGCGTGAGCGTGTAATGTTCGCCCGCCATGCTCACATAGCGCCGTTCGCCCGCTGCGGCCACCGCCACCCGCTGCGGATGACCGTCATCCAGCGCCACCCGCCACAGGCCATCGCCCAGCGGTTGCGCCTGCACGCGGTAGGTACGTTCGCCCACCTGCGCCGTCAGGCTGCCATCGGCGGACGTTTCGAGCGTCACGGAGACATCCCGGCCCTCATGCTGCATCTTGAAGCGCATCACTGCATCCTCACTGGTTCACGAATTGCTTTAACTGTACTCGAAATTGTGCAACAGCGCGGAAGGGCAGCCCTCACCCCTGCCTTCTCCCAACCGCTGAGTACACTAGGAGAGGGTGAAATACGAAAGATGGAGGGGTTATAGAGAGGGAGAGGGGCGTTAGGGGCGTTCGCCTTCCACATACAGCGTGTGGCGCACCGCGTTCCCGATGAGCGCCGTCGCTGTCAAGCGCAAAGCATAGGTTTCGCTTGCGTCCAGCGGCGCATCCAGCGACAGGCTGCGGAAGCCTACCACACGCCCCCGCACATCGAAGAGCGTCAGCACCGCCCGCACCAACCGCACCGCGTCGCCTGTTGGCGGGCGCACCTGTGCCAGCACTGTCACCTGTCCGGCTGTGCGGCTCACACGCTCTTGTTCGACCACCAGCGGCAGGTAACGGCTGTCCTGCGGCTGAAGATCGGCGCTGTAGAGCAAGATGCTGCTGCCGGCCACCTGCCGCCAATCCGCCGCCAGCAGCACGCGGTATGGGGCGCTGCCCCCGGACGGGATGAGCGCCTGTTCCAGTCCGGCAAGCCCTTCCGCCAGCATACGCCCATCAGCGCCCATCAAGCGCACCTCAAACGTCACCCGTTCGACGGCCTGCGGCAAACGGTTGATGACCTGACCGAGGCACACCACCGCCCCCGTCGGCGTGGGGATACAGAGGGGCGGGTCTATTTGCAACGGAGAAGGGGTGGTTGTGGGAAGAATAGGCCGCCCGGATG
>CAIVEA010000906.1 GCA_903904765.1 uncultured Chloroflexota bacterium | reverse complement strand
CTGGCACGACACAGAAACGGTTGCCATTTCATCGCTCAATTCGGGGGCAATTGGTTATCTCGTTCCTTGTTTTGGGCATCATCCCCTTGCTCATCATCGGTGGTGTGGCTTTCGCCAACGCAGACACATCGTTGCGACAAAGCATCGAAAACACGCTGGATGGCGTGGCACAGGCCAAAGCAGTACGGTTGGCGGCATGGATGCAGGATACCGCCCGTGCAGCACAGGCGCTTTCCAAAACGGCAGGGTTGCGCGGCAGTGTTGATCTGGCGAACTTCGGCGTGAGGGTCATCTCCGCCACGCGCAATAACCCCGATCAGCAAGATGTTTTCCGGCAGGCATACAGCGCCGCCCTCGCCGCCATGAATGCATTTAAGGAAACGTATACCCGCATTGATGAAGTGTTTCTGTTTGATATTAACGGCTTGCTGGTGGTTTCGACCAACAACAACTTCATCAAAGAAGGCACACTGGCGAAAGATATTAAAACGATTGATTTCAACGCTGGCTTGAAAGAGACCACTATCAGCGATATCGTGACCAGCATAGATGGGGTCACGCGCATTTTCTCGGTACTCACGCCTGTAATCGCGCCAGACGGAACGACGATTGGCGTGGTCGGCACACGCAACAATCTGGACACGATCAACAGCATCATGACGGATTACACCGGACTGGGCGAAACGGGCGAAACCTATCTGGTGGACATGCAATCGCACCTCGTCCGCACCGCCTTGCGTCATGATGGGGCGGATATGCTGGATGCGGTGCTGGACACGTATCCGGTACAACAGGTGGCGGCGGGTGTCACCGAAGGCACGATGGAATATGCAGATTACCTCGGTCATCAGGTGGTAGGTAGCTGGATTCCGGTAGAAAATTCGCGCTGGATGATGCTGGCAGAAATCGACTCGGATGAGGCGTTCGCGCCCATTTCGGCGCTCTTGAATACGATGTTGATCGTAATCGTGGGCGCAGTACTGGTCATTCTGATGGTGAGCGCGTGGATTGCCCGCAGTTTCGCCAAGCCCATCACCACCATTACCGATGCGGCGGTGCAGGTGGCCGATGGTGATCTGGAAACGAAGGCCGCAGTGACCAGCACCAACGAGTTAGGAACGCTGGCGGGTGCCTTCAACCGCATGACCGATAACCTGCGCCGTATGGTGCAGGCCGAACGCGATAGCAAAGCCTATCTGGAAACCACGCTCACGCGCTATGCAGCTTTTATCGAGTCGGTCGCGCACGGTAATTTGCGAGATAAGCTGCAACTGAACGGCAGCAACACCGACGATGCTACCGATGATCTGGTGCGATTGGGGCATAACCTGAATGCAATGGTCGAGAATTTGCGCCAGATGACCTCGCAGATTCAGGAGACAGTGGCGATTGTCTCGTCAACAGCGATGGAAATTCAAGCCTCCACCACGCAGCAGACCGCCGCCGCTACCGAGCAGGATGCCGCGGTGACGCAGACCGTCGCCACCGTCGAGGAAGTGCGCGTGACCGTGCAGCAAACCTCCGAACGCGCCAAGTCCGTCGCGCAGGCTTCGCAGCAGTCGGTGACGGTTTCACGCAATGGGCAGGAAACGGTAGTGGATACCGTGCGCCGCATGGACACCCTGCGCAAGCAGGTGGATAACATCGCCGAGAACATCCTCATGCTCTCGGAACGCACCCAGCAGATTGGTGAGATCATCAATACGGTGAACGCCCTTTCGGAACAGTCCAAGCTGCTTGCGCTGAACGCCAGCATTGAAGCGGCGCGGGCGGGCGAGGAGGGCAAGGGTTTCGCGGTGGTGGCGATGGAAGTGCGGCAATTGGCGGAACAATCCCGTGAGGCGACCAGCCGTGTCCGGCAAATCCTGAGCGAGATTCAGCAGGCCACCAACAGCGCCGTGATGGTGACGGAAGAAGGTAGCAAGGAAGCTGAAAGCGGTAT
>CAIVEA010000905.1 GCA_903904765.1 uncultured Chloroflexota bacterium | reverse complement strand
GCCGCGCCACCTTCGGCGGGGATGCGTATGCTTTCCAGAATGGTAGCCATCACTTCCTGATGGGTGGTGACGTTATCGCTGACGACCATCGAAACCAGCAGTACGGTATCCGTGTGCAGTACCGCGATATAGCCGAGGTTGGTGAGTGCCAGTTCGCCGGAATACTGTCCTCCAAAGACGTGCGCCGCTGGTTGCTGGGTGATGGTGACACCGTTCCCTTGAATGCTGGCGAGAATATTCTGCATGATGGGCGTGACCACTGATTCGAGACTCTGCCCTTGTAGCTGGGAAGTGTCCACCGCACCCACGAATCCCCCCACGCCGCTGATGTTGGTATCGCTTTTCCCGTTCACAAACAGGTCAATGATGCCCTGCGCGGCGGCTTCGTTGCTGCCAAAGGCATAAGTTTCGCCAAAGTTGGGCGCTTGCATCGGCTTTTGCGTCCAGCCTTGTGGAAGTGTGAAGGAGAACGCGCCGTCCGCACTCTGACCGGGGGCGATGTCGGATTGGCCTAAGGGGATAGCGGTCGGCTTGCTGATGACGGTGTTCGGGGTTTCGGCGGGGACGCGGATGGAGTCCACGATGGCGTTGAGCATTTGCTGGTTGGCATCGAAGGCGCTTTCGGGCGAAGCGCCAATCTGGAACTGCACCACGCTGTTACCCGCCTGAAACGTGCCGATATAGCCTTTTGCAGCTTGCGCGGGGATGGATACCAACGCAATCGAGGCCGGATATTGCCCGCCGAGCATGAAAGATTGTTGATCGAGAAGGGTTCCGCCGAGTTGCTGGACGGTGGAGTTCATGCTGTTCATCAGTGCGGAAACGGCCTGATCTGCTGGCATTCCCGCGAAGAGCTGCGGGTTGATAATGCCGACAATGCCGTTCATGCCGGCTTGCACCGGCGTGGAATCCTGCGTGAGCGAGTCGATCATTCGTTGCAACGATTGCGCGGTGTCGCCAAATGCCAGCGCGGAGGTATAGGTGGGGTTGGCGGTATCCCGCGAGACCCATCCCGTCGGTAGTTGGATGGAAATTTCACCATCTAGCGATTGGGCGATTTGTGATGTTTGTGCGTGTGCCGCCAAAACCGTGCTACCTGCGAGGATGATGGACACTATGAGGCGGAGAAGGTGAGCGATAGATTTGGGACGAGTCATCTGACAACCTCCAGACTACAGAGTTTACGCTGAACCCATTATAACGACTTTGAAATATGTTAACACCTTTATTACGAGAAAACCTTCTGCGCGATGGATGAAGCCACCGCTAGAAATGCAATAGAAACCGTGACCTGCGCTTTAACTGTGTTGGTGATGCTGTTACAATGACGGTCTATGCTAACACTCTACGACAGCCGCGTTCGCCAGCGCGATTTCCTGCTGGAAATCTCCCGCGCCATGACCGCCCAGTTAGATTTGGGCGAGGTTTTGCGCTTGGTGCTGAACGCTTCGGTGGTCATGCTGGCTGGACAGATCGGGCTGGTGGCGCTGCGAAACATTGAGGACGACACCTACACCATTCGTGCCATGCTGGGCGTGGAGTCTGACCAACTGGACGACCTGAACCACCGCTTGCAAGAACTGGTGAGTAGTGTGGGGCAGGGCGGTGATCGGG
>CAIVEA010000904.1 GCA_903904765.1 uncultured Chloroflexota bacterium | reverse complement strand
GGCGCGGCACAGTGCGCCACCGTACCAGAAGCCGCTGCCACCGTCGCCCCTTCCCCGCCGCGTGTGATGACCATGCCGCCCGTCAGCCGCAGCCGGTCACACAGTTCCCGCGCCGCCGCCGCGAAATCGGCATCGCTCCGCAGATCGCGCCGCAAATAGTCCCGCGCCTCGTCCGCGTTGCACTTCACCGCCGCGAATCCGGTGTACTTGTCGAATTGTCCCTGCGCGTCCGCCGTGAGCAGTTTGCCCGCCGCCCGTTCGCGCACCGCCGCCACCAGCGACGGAGTGAGCAGTCCGGTCTGATAATCCGAGAACAGGAGCGCATCGGCTCCGTCCAGATGGCTCTGGATGGCGGCCAGCACGTCCGCTTCCACCGCCGCGCTAATCGGTTCGCGGGAGAGCGTATCTAGCCGCGCCAACTGCTGCGGAAAGCGCAGCCCCATGTGTGCCATCAAGCGCATTTTGACGGTGGTCGGGCGGGAAGCGTCCATCACCAACCCCGCCGTATCAATCCCCCGCGCTGCCAGCACTCCGCGCAAGGTGTCTGCCGCCGCGTCCGCGCCGATCACGCCGATCTGCACCGCCGCGCCGCCCAACCCCACGATGTTCGCCGCCGGATTGCCCGCGCCGCCCGGAATATGCTGCCGCGACTCGAACTCCAGCACCGGAACGGGCGCTTCGCGGCTGAGACGCGCCGCCCGTCCGGTGAGGTATTCATCGAGGAACACATCCCCGACCACCAGCACCCGTTGACCCGCCAGCCGACTAATCCACGCTTTCAGCGCCTCAACCATTCTGCCCTCGCGTCAAAACTGCCCACACGAAACGCGGCAACCGCAGCATGCGCCGTGCGCGCCACGGCTGCAAATACAGCCGGTATAACCATTCCAGCCCCGCCCGCTGCATCCACAGCGGCGCACGCGGGATGATGCCCGCCACAAAATCGAACGCGCCACCCACGCCCATCGCCATCTTCACGCGCAGGCGCGGCAGATTGCGGGCGATCCACTTATCCTGTCCGGGCGCGCCATAAGCCACGAACAGAATATCCGCGCCGCTGGCATTCACCCGTTCCACAATTGCGTCCTCGTCGGCGGGTGCAGGGCTACCCGCATACACGCCCACGATCTGCACGCCGGGGTAACGCGCCCGCAGCACGTCTGCCGCTTTCTGCGCGATTCCGGGCGCAGCGCCCAGCAGGAACAAGCGCCAGCCTTCCCGCGCCGCCCGTTCGGTGATGATCGGCAGGCCATCCGAACCGGTCACGCGCTCCGGCAAAGGCGTACCCAAGCGCCGCCCCGCCCACAACAGCCCCACGCCATCCGGCACGCACAAATCCGCCCGTAACAAAATGTTCCTGAACAGCACATCATCCTGCGCGATCATGGCAAATTCCGGGTTGATGGTGCAGACATGCCGCGCCGTAGCGCCCTTCACCCACGCGCCGATCATGTCCAGCCATTCGGCATAGGTGATCGCATCCACAGGCAACCCGAGGATACGCGCCCGCTTCGTCCAAGCAGGCGTTTTCGGCGCGGGTTGAGGGGGCGCGTCCACGCCGTCCAGCAGGCGCAGCGCCGCCACAGTCACCTGCTCCGGCGTGACCATTCGCATGCACGTCCGCGCCGCACAGCCTTCGCGCAGGCCAATCGCGTGTCCCACATAGCTACACGGGCTGCACTCCGGCGCGCTGCGGACGATTTCCGAACGCCCCTGCGGAGTCCATGCGCCCCACGCCGCCGCGTTGCTCGGCCCAAACACGGCCACCACCGGCGCACCCGCCGCCGCCGCGAGGTGCATCACGCCGCTATCCGCGCCGATGAACACATCCGCGCTGTGCAGCACACCCACCAGTTGCGGGAGCGTGGTCTTGCCGCTGATGTCCAGCGCGGGGGCGCTCAACTGCGCCTGCACCGCCGCCGTATCGTCGCCCGCGCCGCCCACCAGCACGATCTCCGCGCCACGCTCGCGCCGCAGCCGTTCGGCCACCGCCGCGAAACCCGCCGCATCCCAGCGCCGCGCCAGACTGTAGCCGCCGCTGCCCGCATGAATCACCACACGCGGGGCAGTTTTGGGCGGCAGCGGGGGCGGTGCGCTGGCTACCGGCGCCGGACGCGCTGCGCCAGACGCACCCAGAAGCGCTACCAAGTGCAACCAGTATGCGGCCTGATGATGCGCCCCGAAGC
>CAIVEA010000903.1 GCA_903904765.1 uncultured Chloroflexota bacterium | reverse complement strand
TGGGGCTGGGGCTGGCGGTGTGCAAAGGCATTGTGGAAGCGCACAAAGGCAGCATCCGCGTGGAAAGTCCGGGCTTCGACCTGAACAACCCGCCCGGCAGCGCCTTTATCGTCACCCTGCCGTTGAACTCGGCTCGTTCGCAGATCATCGGCACGGCCTAACGTGATGAACTTTGACCCGCATCTCCTCGCCCCTTCTCCCTACGGGTGATGGGGAAAGGGGGTTGCATCGTTTTGAAGTCCCTCGCCCTGAGGGAAAGAGATACAGGGTGAGGGGCACGCACTTTAGCCTACGGGAGCAGAAGGATACGCGATGCGGATGAATTGGCGCATTGGCGTGGGACTATCCACTCCGCTGTTTCTGGGGGTAGCGCCCATCTTCGGCAAATTAGCCATCAATGCCGGCGCGGACTCGTTCACGGTGGCGGCATGGCGCACGGTGATCGCGGTGGTGCTGTTGTGGGTGCTGTTTGCGCTGTTCGCACGGCGCTTCATCTACATCTATCCGGCGGGGTTGCTGGGCTGCGTGGTGGTGGGCGTGGTCAATGGCGTGGGGTCGCTGTTCTACTACGGCGGCTTAGGCATGTTGAACGCTTCGCAAGCGCAGTTGTTGAACGGCATGTATTTGATGTTCGTGGTGCTGCTCACGCGCATGGCGGGCGAAAAGCTAGATAAGCGCACTATCTTGCGGGTGATTCTGGCGTTGATCGCGCTGGTCATCATCACCAGCGCGGGCAGGGGCGCAACCGACTGGTTGGGCGTGGGGCTGATGCTGGCAAACGCGCTCATGTTCGCCGGGACGGTCATCCTCAGCCAGTATGTGCTGTTCGAAATGCCGTCGCCCACCGCCACCCTGTACATCCTGACGACGATGGCGATTCTGGTGGCGATGGTCTGGGCGGTCGTCAGCAAACCGATGACCGGGGACGTGCTGCAAAATGCGCTGCCGCCGATTGTGGCGCTGGCGGTTTCCACCGCGCTGTCGCGGTTGGCGCTGTTCGCCGGGGTGAAATTCCTCGGCAGCCTGCAAACGGCAGTGCTGGCGCTGGCGGAGATTGGTGTGGCACTGGCGCTGGCCTTCTTCGTCCTCGGTGATCGGCTGACTTCGGCGCAGGTGGTGGGTGTGGGCTTCCTGACGGTCAGCATTATGCTCATTCGCCCGCGTGATATTCTGGCGCGGGGGCTGAACCCCAACCGCCTGCTCTCCAATTTGGCAGATGTGCAGTTCCAATGGATTGCCTTCGATCAGGCATTTGGCCGCCGCCCGTCCGACGAGGATGATCGCCCGACTTCGCCCAAATTGAGTACCGACGAAATCCACCGCCTGCGGAGTATGCTGGGCGCGAGTAGCAAACCCGTCAACCCGATCTCCACCCGTAAGGACGATTACGGGCATATCCCGTCCGCTAAACCGCCCGAAGAGTCGTAACATGCTCCCACACAACCCTCCACCCTTGTCCGATGCCGACATCGCCGCCGCCCTCGCCAACCTGCCGGGGTGGGTGTGCGAAGGCGATATGCTCTGCAAAACCTACCCGCTGCCCACCTATGCCGCTGGCCTGATCTGGGCGACCAGCATCGGGGCGCTGGCGGAGCGACTCGATCATCACCCCGACATCCTGATCGGCTGGAAGCGGGTGACGGTGCGCTTCACCACGCATTCCGTCGGTCACAAGATCACCGCCAACGATGTGCAGTCCGCGCAGCAGGTTGAATTGCTGGCGGCGCTGTTGGGGCGCAGCGCATGAGCCTTCTCTTGCGATTGTACGGATTCCCGCACGAAGGGCTGCACCTGCTGGCACTGTGGCTGATCGGGCGGCGGGCGGTGCGCTGGAGCAACCGTCATGTGGATGTGCCGGACGACCTGAGCGCCGGACAATATGTGTTCGTGGCAGGACTGCCCGCGCTGGCCTTCGGCCTCGTCACCGGGGCGGGCGGGGTGCTGCTGCTGAACGCGCCGGACGCAGGGGCGGCGCTGGGGGGCGTGGCGCTGCTGGTGGTGGGCGGCTTCGGGCTGGCGGGGACGGTGGGCGACCTTCAGCGCATCGCTGCCCGTTTGCTGGATGCGTGAGGTGTATTCCTGACTGGAAGCGGTGGGGGCAGCGCGGTATCATTCGGACATGTCTCGACCCTCACAAACCTAGAAGGACTGCTCATGATCCTCACCGTGACCCCGAATACCACGATTGACCTGACCATCATCATCCCCGCGCTCACGCCCAACAAAACCATTCGCGCTGTGCAATCGGTGTACAGCATGGGCGGCAAACCCACCGATGCCTCGTGGATTCTGGGCGAGATCGGCATTCCCAGTCTGGCGCTGGGGTTCACCGCTGGCGCAACCGGTGATCGCGCTCAAACCATGCTGCGGGCGCGGGGTGTGACCACCGATTTCATTCCGGTAAGCGGCGAAACGCGCATCAATGTGGTTGTCATGACGCAGGATAACGGTTCGCAGACCACGCTCACCACCTCGACGATGGTGGTGGAAGGGGCGCATGTGGCGGCTTTGCGAGAGAAATACGCCGCCTCTCTGCGCGGTGCGGATTGCGTGATACTGGGTGGCACGCTGCCCGCTGGCATGACTCCTGCGTTTTACGCCGACTGTATCTCGCTGGCGAATGCCCATCATGTGCCGACGATCTTCGACGCGGCGGATGCTAACTTGCGTGCCGGATTGGAAGCCCGTCCGACGTTCATCAAGCCCAACCGCGACGAATTAGCGGCGCTGCTGGGGCGCGAAATTCAGAGCATGGAAGATGCGTATCTGGCAGGGCGCGAAATCGTGGCGCAGTACGGTACACAACCGATTATGACCTTCGGCGCGGAAGGTGCGTTAGCCGTCCTGCGGGATCGCGCCTATTTCATCCCGCCGCTGACCGTGCCGGTGGTGAGTCCCGCAGGCGCGGGCGATGCGGTGCTGGCGGGGTTGGCATCTTCGTTTGCGCGGCGGCAACCTATCGAAGAAGGGTTGAAGCTGGGGACGGCGGCGGCGGCGGCGGTGTGTATGCTGCCCGGAACTGCCGATTGCCGCCGCGAGGATGTGGAACGGTTGCTGTCGCAGGTGGAATTGCAGCCCTACCCGCCCAAACGCTAAACCTGCACCCGGTCAGATGGGCTTGATGGCGACGATGCGCGAGATATGATCGTCCTCTTGATGAGCAGCGATGCGCCAGTCGAAAAACATGCCCGTCAATTCGCCGACCTTCAACAGGTACTCGATATGGTCTACGGGCTGAATACGCTGATAGCGCGTGTTGAAGGTTTCATACACGATGCGCCCGCCGGGGCGCACTGCCGCCCGCAACACGGGGAGCAGGTCGCGGTTCAGGAAGCGAAAGACGCAGATTAAATCGTACTGATTCGACTGAATTTCGTAGGTGTCTAAATCCGCCGGAATCAGGTTGATATTCTTCAGGCCGCGCCGCCGCGCTTCTTCCTGCGCTCGTAACAGTGCTACGCGGCTGATGTCAATCAAATCCACGCTGTAGCCCTGCGCGGCCAGCCACAGGCCGTTCTGTCCGCGTCCGCAGGCCAGATCGAGGGCGCGTTTGCCGTCCTCGGCACGGACGGGCGGCGTGAACTCGAACAGGAGCGGGTTGGGCGCAGGATAAGGCTTCTCTGCCGACTGCCGGTAATTTTCGTCCCAACGCACGCGATCATCTGCCGCCATCGCGTTTGCCTCCATAGATAGGGATGTAGTCCAGCGCGTTCGTCACCCGCGCCATCACTGCCGCATCGCCCGGATACAACAGCGCACCGGGGCGACGGCGCTGACGAACATACAGCGGGTAGGCATCGCGCAGCGCCTCGAAATCTGGTTGCTGCCAGTTGGCGGGCAGGGTCAAACAGGCCGCCGCCGCTTGCAAACGTGCGCCGCCTGCGCTGCTCCAGTCCGGCTCATCCGCACCACTGACCAGTGCCCGCGCTGCGTCCATCTCGGCGTTCTGCCCGAAGCGCCCTAGCAAATCGCGGCTGAGGCGGTTGAACAGCTTATCGGCCTGTCCGCTGTTCACGCCGCCCGCCATCCCGCGCACCGAATCAGGCAGCGCATCCAGCGGCAGCGCCGGGGCGGATGCGCCTGATGGGGCGGCGCTCATGCACGCACGGGCGAAATCGGCGGGGGTAAAGCCGGGGCGCAAAGCAGGGGTCAGCGCGGAGTCATCCGCTGCCGCGCCAGCTGCGTATACGGCGATCTGTTCCTGTGCGCCGTCCAGCGTGAAATGCAGCGTGAGCGCGAGATGCGACAGATCAGGAAGTTGTTCGGGCGCAGGGTTGCCGAGGACGCGCACCCATCCGGCCTGCGCGGGCGCGACGAACAGACGCACCTGTTGCGGGTAAGCAGGGCCGGGAATCGCGCTGAAAGGGTCGTAAAGGGTATAGGCGAGCGCCGTTAGCGAGTCGCGCAGATGGGCAGCGACGGCCTGCGGGTCATCAATCTGACAGTAGAGGCTGCTCCACAGGGGCATCGGAATCCTCGCGGGTGGCGTTCGGGTCAGAATAACATACGGCGCTGCCAAAATCTATAAAGCCCAGCGTCCGCCCTAGATGGCGCTCTGCATCGGTTTCGTGCTGTGCGAATACCAACACCGCGCCCTTCGCCAGCGCCCCGTATAGCGCCATGCTTTGCAGCGACCTTAAAATGGGCGGAATGCGGGATTCCCGGATGACGGTCAACACCGCCAGTTGCGCGGTTTCCCCGTGCAATGTGATGCGGGCGACCCCTGCCGGATGTTCGTGCTGGTACAGCAGGTAATCCAACTGCCGTCCGGCCTGAAACTCCGCTAGATCGCGACTGACGATTTGCGGGTCAATACCGAGCGTGGGAACATCGAAGAAGGCGTTACGGTAGGCGTACCACCATTTTTCCATGCCCGTCTGGTCGGTGACGGTTTCCACACGGACGTGCAGGGGCATCAGCGGCACATCCGGCAGCGGCGGGATTTGCCCATTCACCCCTTCGCGGCTGTAAACGGCGATGGGGGTTTCACTTTCGAGCTTCAGGTTCAGTTCGCGCAGGGCTTTGGCAATCTGCGGCGGATACAGCCCTTCGATATAGCTGACGCGGGGTGTGCGTTCGTAGCTACGCAGATGGGCGAGGCCAGCTTTAAGATGTGCGCTGGAAACCCATGCGGTGTTCTGGCGCGGGCTGACGTAGTTCAGGTGAGCAGCCGGATTGGTGGGGTGATGGAACACCTCGACCATATTCAGCGTTTCACGGATCGCGCCTGCCGCGAGATGGGAACGGGTGAGATGCGCTTGCACCATCCGCAAGATGCGGCGCACGTTGCGTATCTCATCACGATCCTGTTCGGGATTCGGTTGATTATCCGCGTCGGCAGGGGGCATACATTCTGCATCCTCTCTTTGGAGAATATTATATTATATAAAACACCCTTTCATAGACCCTAAGCGTTTCCAAAGTACGTAATTTCAAACTTCGTTATGCAGTTTGTCACACCTTAGCGCACAGCGATATGACTGCCCGATGGTGTTTTTTCGACATGGATATGCACTGGGAACGAGTCACGCAGGTCTTCGATGTGAGTGATGACCAGAATCATGTCAAATTCGTCCTGAATGGCGGTGATGGCCTCCACCACTTTGATGCGTCCGTCTTCGTCCTGCGTACCGAATCCTTCGTCAATGAACAGCGTCCGCAGGTGCGCTCCGGCGCGGCGGGCGAGGAATTGCGATAGGGCGACGCGCACAGCGAAGTTGATGCGGAAGGCTTCGCCGCCGCTGTAGACCTCGTAACTGCGCGTCCCCAGTTCGTCCGAAATCTGAATGTCGAGCGTTTCGATCACGCCCCCTGCCACTTTCTCGCGCTGGGTGGTGAGCATGAGCGCCATGCGCCCATCCGTGATGCGTGCCAGCAGGGTGTTGGCGGCGGCCTCCAGTTCGGGGATGGCGGCCTCGATCATCATAGCGGGCACGCCGTTTTTGCCGAAAGCGGTACGTAAATCCTCGTACAACGCCACCTGTCGCCGGTTCTGTTCGCGCCGTTCTTCGAGGCTCTGCTTGCGGTTGCGTTGGGCATCGAGGGCGCTCAACTTCTGTTCGGCGGCAATGACACGCCCCTCTTGCTGCCGTTCGGCGGTACGCAGGGTATTCACTTCTGACTGGCGGCGACGGTGTTCGTCCACATCCACCTGTATGCGCTGGATTTCGGCACGCAGATTTTCCATCTCAACCCGTTCTTCCGCCATCGCTTTCAACAAGCGTTCACGTTGTTCTTCGAACAGGCGCAGCGCCTCGTATAATCCGGGCAGGGTGGCTTGGGCAGTCATCAATTCCTGCTGGCGGCGGTCAAACTGGCGCAACTCCTCCATCTGGGCGTGGGCGCTGGCGTGGCTGGCGCGGTCATAGCCGATGGCTTCGCGCTCGGCTTCCAGTGCGGCCAATTGCGCCCGTGCTTCGTGGGCATAGTCCTGTGTTTCTAGCGTCGTTTGCAGCACCGTCTGACGCGCCTGTTCTTCGCCCAAATGCTGCTGCGCTTTGTGGGCGCGTTCGATCTGTCCTTGCAGCGCCCCGGCCTGTTTACGCAGGCTGTCCTGCTCTTTCAGGCGGGTGGTGAAGGTTTTGACCTGCGCTTGTAACGTGGTCAAATCTGCCGTGATGGTTTTGATGCGGGCTTCGTTGGCGCGGTGCTGGTCGCCCCGTGCGCGGCCTTCGGTTTCGACTTGCGTCAGCAATTCGTCGCGGTGCTGGTCATCCAGCGGTTGCCCGCACAGCGGACAGGCTCCGCCATCCACGTTGCGGAGTTTGTCGCGACGCTCTTTGATCTGGTTCATCTCGTCGCGCAGGGCTTTGTTCGTGGAGTCGCAAGCGGCCTGCTCGGTTTTGAGCGCCTCGATCTGATCGCGGTATTCGTCACGCTGGCGCTCGATGCGTTCGAGGTCGAACAAATCGGCCTGCACACGCTCAAACAGGTCTTCATCGGCATCGTTGGCGGTTTTTTCATACTGGACGAGGGTGGCGGCGCTGGCACTGAGTTGGGATTCTAGTTCAGCCCGCGCTTGACTGATTTGCGCGGTGAGGTTGGTGCGGGCATCCTCAAAATCCTGCAAGCGGATGAGCTTTTCGCCCAGCGCGGCATCGGCTTCGCGGGCGGCTTGCAGCGCCTGATAGCCTTCCTCGATGCGGTCTTTGTCCGCAAGAATGGCTTCGTAACGGGCGATGTTATCCTGCTGGCGCGTGATATTGCCTTCCACGGTGTCGGCATCGCGCCGCCGTTCACGCTCCCGCCCCTCCAGATCGGCTTTGCGGGTTTGCGCGGCTTTCCAGTGGGCGTTGGCATCCGCCACTTTCGCCAGTTCTACTTCGGCAATTTCGAGTTGAGTGAGTGCCGCATGTTGTGCGCGTTTGGCCTCGTCTAGATCGGCGCGGAGGGCGGGTTCTTGCTTCAGTTCGTCCTCGATATCGCGCAGGTTGATTTCCAGCGTCCGCAACCGTTCTTCCAACTCTTTGATGCGGACTTTGGCAGCGGTTTCGTAGTTTTCCCAGATCGCCAGCCCCAGAATGTCGAAAAGCACCTGCTTGCGTTCGGCGGGTTTCATGGTGGCGAAAGCATCGGCCTTGCCCTGCTGCAAGAAAGCCGAGTGGATGAACAAGTCGTAGGTCAGGCGCAGCATTTGGTCAATCTTGTCCTGCGTCTGCTTGACTGAGCCTTCGTTGAGCAAATTCCACTTTTGCTCATCATCCAACCATGAGTAGAAATCGAGCGCGGTGGTGGCACTGCCGGCCTTCTTGCGTGAGGCGCGGCGGTGGACTCTGTAGGTCGTGCCTTCGTGCAGAAATTTCAGTTGCACTTCCATCTCGTTCTGCCCGGTATGCACAAGATCGGGGGTGCTGGAGCGTGCTTTGCCCCACAGCGCCCATGTGATGGCATCGAGGATGGACGATTTGCCCGCACCGTTCGCGCCCGTCAAGCAAGCGAGGTGGATGCCATCGAAGCGCAGCGGGTCGGGGGAACGATAGGCGAGAAAGTTCTTGATTTCGAGGCGGATAGGGATCATGGCCGATTCATATTATCCGGTTGGTGAATACGGGTCATTTTACCACGAACCGTCGCCAGAGATGGGGAGGAATGAAGGTGGGGAATGAACCAATGTCCCTCGTGTCACGCTATAGAAAATCGGACTGACTATCCTGTTTTTCTCATGCACGCTCGCTATTTATGGGTTTCCCCAGTCTTTACGGCAACACCCTTCGCTTGGAATCGGCGCTCTGGCTATAATCAGCGGACACTTTCAGCAAAGGATTCGCCCTATGAACTGGCGTACACTTCCCAAAGTTGAGCTTCACCTGCATGTTGATACCTCACTCAGTTATGTCGGTGTATCCGAACTTGATCCGTCTGTGACGGCAGCAGACTACCAGCGTGACTTTGCGGGGCCTGCCCAATGCGCTGATCTGGCCGATTTCCTGTCGCATGTGCCGCCCATTTTGAACTTACTCCAGACCGAGCGCGGTTTACAGGTCATGATTGAGGATATGTTCCGCCAGCTTTCCACCGATGGCGTGGTCTATGCCGAACTGCGCTTCGCCCCGTTTCAGCATTTACGCGGTGGCTTATCGCCCCGTGAGGTGGTGCGAATCGTCGAGGCAGCGACGCAGCGTGCCATTGCGGACAGCGGCATCGAGTCACGCTTGATTCTGTGTTCGCTGCGCCACTTTGACCCCGATCAGAGTATGCAAACCGTTGAATTGGTCAATGAATTCAAGGGGAGTACTGTCGTCGGCTATGATCTGGCAGGTGATGAGGCGGGCTTCCCGCTGGAACGCCACATGGAGTCGTTCCGCTACGCACAGGCGCATGCCATCTCGATCACCTCCCACGCGGGTGAAGCCTGCGGCCCATCCAGCGTGTGGGAGACGCTCGACGCGATTCACCCGCCGCGCATCGGTCATGGTGTCCGCGCCATCGAAGACCCGGCATTGGTTCAGCGCCTGAAGCACGATCACATCCATCTGGAAATGTGTCCCACCTGCAATGTGCAGTTGAATGTATTCCCGTCCTATGCCGCCCACCCGATAGATCAACTCTATCGTGAAGGGCTGTCGCTGGGCATCAGCACCGACAACCGCACGCTCACGCCCATCACCATGACGGGGGAATACGAACGTCTCGCCACCACATTCGGCTGGACGAACCGCGAATTTTTGCAATGTGCGCTCTATGCGCTGGATGCGGCATTCCTGCCCGACGCGCTCAAAGCACGCCTGCGCGAACGACTTATCGCGGGACATTGACCGATTCGTCGCCACAGTTTGGGTAGCTTCGTAGCTGTTTTTTGTGGGCGCTATGACTAGAGGGGTGGCTTTCACCCCTCACTGATCGAGCAGCTGTTTCAGTACGTAGCACGCCCGCCTGACAGGTCGAACACAAAGCCCGTGTTGAAGCTGGCTTCCGGTGAGACAATCCACGCCGCCAGCGATGCCACTTCTTCCACCGTACCCAGTCGCTTCATCGGCACGCGCTCCACCATGTATCGCAACTGCTCCGGCGCGGTCTTTTCGTTCATCGGTGTGCGAATCACCGCCGGGGCGATGCCGTTCACCGTCACGCCAGACTCGGCTACTTCTTTGCCCACGCCCTTCACCAGCCCCATTACGCCGGACTTGGTGGAGGCATACCCCGCCATCCCCGGATTGCCTTCTTTGCCACCAATCGAAGCGATCAGCAGGATGCGCCCGTATTTGCGTTCCAGCATCGGCTTCACCGCGTATTTCGTCACCAGAAAGCTGCCGAGCAAGTTCACACGCAGCACGCGCTCATACACTTCGACATCGTAATCCACAATCGGCGTGGAGGTCTGCCCGATGATTCCGGCGCTGTTGACCGTCACATCCAATTGCCCATACTCGCGCACAATGTCATCTACGCACTGCTCGACTTGCCCCGCTTCTGCGATGTCCAGCAGGTGCGTGGATACGCGGATGCCTTCCTGCCGCAGTGCCGCCGCCGCCGTACCCAGCCCTGCTTCGTCCATATCTGCCAGCGCCAGCGCACAGCCTTCGCGCCCCAACCGCGCTGCAATCCCGTAGCCGATGCCACTGGCCGCGCCTGTCACCAGCGCCACCTGTCCTGCAAAACGTCCTGCCCACATGGTCATATCTCCTTATCCAAAAACCCTATAATCCCCACCAACGCAGGTAAATCTGCGCCGCTTTCTCCAGTTCGTGCAACTCTACCCATTCCACATCGCGGTGCGCTTGCTCAATCGAGCCGGGGCCGAACAGGATCACCTCGTCCGCAATCCCGCCATACGCCCATGCGTCGGAGGCATAGGGCGCAACCGTCGGCGCACGCCCTGACCACGCGCTAATCTGCTGCACAAACGGCGAGTCCGGTTTCTGGAAGAACGGATTCAGCCGATGCAGCCATTGTGCCGCAACCGGCAGCGCACAGGCCGATTGCGCCAGCGCCACAATCCGTTCGCCTTCGGCAGTCGGGTCTTCGCCCGCCGTCAGCCGCCGATCCATATTGATGGTGCAGCGGTCAGGGATGATGTTATGCGCCTGCCCGCCCCGGATCATGGTCACGCTCAACGTCCCCGTCCCCAGATCGGATGTGGGCGGGACGGCCTGTAACCGTTCTTGCTCCGCCATCATCGCGCTGATGATGGGGACGGCAGCCGTGATCGCGTTCTGCCCTAGTTCGGGGCGCGACGAATGCGCCGCCACGCCGCTGATTTCCAGCACCAGCCCCACCGTTCCTTTGTGACCGCAGATCGGGCCACACAGCGTCGGTTCGCCCACCACCATTTGATCGAAGTGCAAGCCTTTACGGTTCGCCCAATCGCGGAACACCGCCGCG
This sequence comes from uncultured Chloroflexota bacterium, assembly GCA_903904765.1. The sequence continues at coordinate 4,589 of CAIVEA010000903.1, read as the reverse complement.
CCATGTGCGCCCGTTTCCTCATCTGCCGTCGCACACACCACAAGGTTGAAGGGCAGGGGCTTGCCCTGTGCGTGCAGGCTTTCCAGCAGCGTGAGCAGAATCGCCAGCGTCGGCTTGGTATCCACCGCGCCGCGCCCGTACACTCGCCCATCGGCTACCCGCCCGTCAAACGGGTCGCCTTCCATCGTCTCTACGCCCACCGTATCCATGTGGGTATCTACCGCCAGCCAGCGGCTGCCTGTGCCGCGCCACACCCCGTATACATTCGGACGGCCTGCGTACACATCTTCGGTTTCGACCTGTGCGCCGAAAGCCGCGAACCACGCCGCCACCTGTTCCGCCAGACGCGCCTCGCTGCATGCGCCGGAACGCGCCCCCGCATTCACCGGCCCCACGCTGGGAATCTGCACCAAGCGCGTCAACCACTCTACGACCCGCTGCATCTCTATCACCATTGCTGCTCCCGGATTTATTGCGACACCCCTGCAAACCCACTAGAATGGGTTATGTGCCGTTATTTTTAGCCACAAATAGGAGTTGTCAACATGGCTGATCGTAATCTGCCCGAATGGATGGGCAAACATCGAGGTCTAACCCCCGAAGAACTGACTGAATTTCTCGCTGGGCCGGTTGTGGCACGAATTGCCACTGTGGATGAAAACGGATTTCCGTACATCACCCCGGTCTGGCAGGAATGGCGGGATGGCGCAATGTATATTATCCCCCGCGAAAAAACCGTTTTTGTAAAGCATTTGAAAACAAATCCTAAAGTTGCTGTTTCGTGCGCGCTGGACTCTGGAACGTATACCCGTATGCTGATGCGCGGCGAGGCCGAAATCCTGCTTGGCCCGATCCGCATGGAAGGGCTGGTGCTGGAAATCGCTGAGCGCATGGCTATCCGCTACCTCGGCCCGCACGGCCCAGAATACCTGACCGGCAGTATTGATCGTCCCCGCTACCTGATCCGCGTCCAACCGTCAGCTGGCCACAAGCTGATTACGTGGGACGGCGTGGAATGGGCGGAAAAATACCTCGATAAGTAAGAACGAGCAGGGCGGGTGAGTATCCCGCCCTGTTTTTTTGCTTTAGCCCTTGACCGTTGCCTGTGCGACAAACGCCCGCAGCCCGTCCACCAGTTGTCCGATGTCGTCCGCCGTGACCGCGCCGCCCATGTGTCCAATGCGAATCGCCATCTCCTTATATGGGCCGAAGCCGACGGTGATCTGGAGATTCTTTTCGCGCAGCAGGAAATCACGGATGGCGGCTGAAGGCACACCCTCCGGGCAGAAGGCCGCCGTAATGGTGGGAGCCATCTGTTCCGACGGCACGAACAACGGCATACCCATCTCTTGCAGCGCCCCGCGCAGATGTGCCGCCATCTGCTGATACCGCGCCTGCCGTGCATCAATCCCTTCGCGCAACAGCGAACGCAGCGCCGCCCGCAGCGCCAGCACAATCGAGGTGGGCATGGTCACGGGGAAAGGATGCCAGTCGCCCCAGTTTTCCACATACCATTGCCAGCGTTTCAAATCGAGATACCAGCTACGTGCTGTGCCTTCCGGGCGGGCGCTGATCTTCGCCCATCCCCGATCGCTGACCGCCACAATGCCTAGTCCCGGCGGGGCGCTTAACGCCTTCTGCGAGGCCGATACGCACAGATCAATCCCCCACGCATCAGTTTCCAGCGCGGAAGCCGCCAGTCCCGTCACCGCATCCACCATCAGCAGCGCGTCGGACTGCTCATGCACGGCTTTAGCAATCGCTTCTACCGGATTCAATACGCCGGTGGAGGTTTCCAGATGCACCAGCGCCACACCTGAAGCTTCAGGGTGCGCCTTCAATGCCTGCCGGAAAGCTTCGGGGTCAAGTTGCTGGCGGGGGTCACACTGCACGGATACGGTGTTCACGCCGTTGGAGCGCAAAATGTCGGTCAGGCGTTCCCCGAACCAACCATTGTTGCCCACAATGACCGTCTCACCCGGCAGGAAAGCCGAATGGACTGCCGAATCCACCGCGAGGCTGCCCGAACCCGGCAGCATATACACCCGTCCGGTGGTGCGGTACACAGTTTGCAGCAGATTGACGGTTTCGTTGTGAACAGCAACCCATGCATCGCCATAATGTGCCTGAACAGGTTGTGCCAGCACCGCCAGCACTTCGGGTTCGAGTTCTACAGGGCCGGGGATGAGCAAACGGGGTGGCATCGTCAAAAACTCCTTTGGTTTGCAACCTTGAAAAAGCGCCCCAAATTACCGACTATTTGATAACATTGACCGAATTATTGCAGTTCAAATTGGAGCTACACAATTTATTGCACTCGGTTTAAGAGTATGTTACATTCGTCTAGGAAATCCAAATACGACCAATATCATTAATTGATTTGAGCAAGTTATGGTACTCGGCGCAACTAGCACCGCACTCACCTTAAGGCGTTTTATCGTTCAATATGGCGTGTATGTTTCGCTCGCCATTTTGCTAATCGCGGCGCTCATTCTCACGCCGAATCTCTTTAACGAACAGGCGCTGACCGTGCTACTCAAGCAGTCGGCGCAGTTAGGCATCATCGCCATCGGGCAGACGCTCGCGCTGCTGGTAGCTGGTTTGGATCTGTCGGTGGGCGGCGTGATTTTCATGACTTCGGTGATTATTGCCCGCGTGAGCAACGGCGTGGACGAGGCGCTGCCGCTGGCGATTGGCGTGTCGTTCCTGTTCAGTGCGCTCATCGGCCTCGCCAACGGGTTGCTTATCACCAAGCGCAAAATCCCCCCCTTCGTTGCCACACTGGCGATCTTCATTCTGGTGCAGGGTGCGGTACAGGCTTATACCAAAGGCGTGCCGGGCGGCTTTGTGCCGGAAGGGTTGGGCGTGGTCAATCAGTCCGCCGGATTCATCTCGATTCCGGTAGTGCTGTGGGTCATCTTGACGGCTTTGTTCGCCTTCGTGCTGCGTAAAACACCCTTCGGGCGGCGCTTGTATGCCGTCGGCAGCAACGCCAGCGCCGCCACACTCTCCGGCCTGAATGTAGACCGCTTCAAAATCGCCGCCTACATCCTGTGCAGCCTGCTGGCCTGCGTCAGCGGTGTGGTGCTAACTGGCTATGTGGGCTATGTAGACCGTTTCATCGCCAGTGGCCTCGATCTGGACGCGATTGCCGCCGCTGTGGTCGGTGGGACGCTGTTCACGGGCGGGCGCGGCAGCGTCCTCAGCACAATGGCGGGCGTGCTGCTCATTCAGGTACTCAGCACGATGGCGCTGCTGCTAGGGCTTTCCATTCAGACGCAGTTCATCATCAAAGGGGTCGTTATTCTGGCGGCGGTGGCGCTTTACAGCCTCGCCCGCGCAGATTAATTCAGACGAATAGTTCGGTTTCAGTCAGTTTGACAAGGAGTACAGAATGAAGAAATTGGTTTGGGTTGTCATGATTGGTATGCTGCTGATCGGCGGCGCGGCTCTCGCGCAGGATTCCGAGAAGCCCACTTTTACGCAGGAAGAAATTGATGCCTCGCCCTATCTGCAAAGCGTCCTGACCCGTCAGGAAACGATGTACGATACCAGCGCCTTCAAGAAGGATGGCCCGTACCGCATCGCTCTGGCCGCGCAGGGCACCAGCAACTCGTGGTCGGCGCTGTTCGACGAACATGCCCGCTGGTACGCCGAAGAACTGGGTACCGATGTCATCAGCGAACTGCTGTACGCCGATGCTCAGGCCAGCGCCGATGTTCAGGTTCCTCAGGTGGAAGACCTGTTGGCACAGGAACCGGATGCCCTGATCCTCGTACCGATGGGTGCTGCCGCGCTCTCTGCCCCGGTGGAACGTGCGATGGCGCAGGGCGTGCCGGTCATCCTGTGCGCCAGCACCGTGGACACCGACAATTTCGTGACCGAAGTGGGTACGAACCTGTATGCCGCTGGCTCGTATCTGGCGCAGTATCTGGTTGACCAACTGGGCGGCGAAGGCAACGTTGTGATGATGGCCGGCATCCCCGGTGTCACCACCTCGGACGTGATGGAAGCCGGCGCGAAGGCCGTGTTTGCCGCCAACCCCGGCATCACCGTCCTTGACGATCAACCGGGCAACTGGTCTACCGCCGAAGCCAAGTCGCTCATGGAAACATGGCTGGCGAAGTACGGCGATGACATTGATGGTGTGTGGTCGGGCGGCGCGCAGATGTCGCAGGGCATCGTCAGCGCCTACCTCGATGCGGGCAAGGAAATCCCCCCGATTGGCGGCGGTGAGTTCGGCAACGGCTTCCTGCGCCTCGCCATCGAGAACGACCTGAGCTATGCCGCGTGGCAGTACCCGAACGCGATGGTCACGCTGTGCATGGATATGGCCGTGAAGATTCTTCAGGGCGAGTCGGTTCCGCGCTTCGTGGACTTCCAGGATTTCATCCCGGACACCCAGTACTTCACCGACGCTGAAGGCGCGAACTACTTCAACGCCGATTGGAGCGATGATGTGTTTGGCCCGATCCTGTTCCCGGCGGAACGTCTGGAAGCTCTGGGCTTCCTCGCCAAGAAATAGGTTCGCAGCAACGTAGGTTGCGGGGGCGGCTGTAAGGTCGCCCCCTTTTTTAAGATGATTTATT
>CAIVEA010000902.1 GCA_903904765.1 uncultured Chloroflexota bacterium | reverse complement strand
TGGGCGAGCGCACTGCCCTCTCCCTGTCGCGCAGATGAACCGGAAAGCCCTTCGCCGGGGCTGGAAACCTGAAAGGAGCGCGACACTGCACCAGAGAATTGGGCGGCTACCGGATCGCTGGACGGATTGGTGATGGTAACTAATCCGCCCATTGCGCTAAAGTTGAGATTAGCGCCGCTGTACGAGCGCGAACGGACATTATCCACCGCCCAGAAGATCACGCCGAGAATGACCACAAACGCCAGTACCGTTTTAAGTGTGTTTCCATTAAATTTCATTGATCGTTCCTCTCTATAATGGGCAGACACCCACATGGATGCCCAAACCCGGATCGCCTGTTTCAACCTGAAACGCCGTTGGAACGCCATGCATTACCAATGGCAGACCAAACTTGGCAGCGAGCCGTACCCGACACTCGCCATTATCAAGCCTGATGAGGACAAGTGGGTAACAAAGCGTTACCCACAAACCCGTGCCAATTTTTATCTCTTGGGTGGCGTAGTAACCTGTTTCGGCACTTGACCCGGAATCCGCTGGGCGGAAGTTGGGGCTTCGTCTACCGTCGTCCGAATCTTCTTTTTCTTTTTGCCGGTACGCTTATCGCTCATCGTACAACTCCACCTAGAATGCAAATGCTTCGTTTGGGGTTGTCTGGGGAGGGTATTTAATGAGCAAGCACGCCGGAACCCTGTTTAAGACAATGAAGATTCCACAGGCATCATCAAATTTCGGAGTGAGGGAGTTGAAAAGGATAACTTGACCGTCGGTCTGTTACGCTTCTCTCTTTTTTTATTATACTCACTTTTCTATTCGAATAGCAACCAATCGCTAACCGCACAGCCGTCATTCAGCATTCCCGCAGAACGATTATTTTCGCGTAATGCCCTGTCAAAACGGGACGTATTAGCCGTGCGTGAGGGCGGTTCATCTCGAAAACAGGTATACTGTTCAGCAAACGGCAGCACAGCAGCGGGATAAACTGATATGCGCGTTGAGATCAATCGTCAGGAAGTGATCTTCCACAGGTTCTTCTTCCGCATCGAAGAAGCGCACCTGCGCCATGAACGCTACGATGGCAGCATGAGCGACGATCTGGTGCGCCTGAACTTTGAACGGGGCGACAGTGCCGCCGTCGTGCTACACGACCCACAAACTGATCTGGTCATCTTCACCGAGCAGTTCCGCTACCCCACCCACGCCAAAGGCCCCGGCTGGCTGCTGGAAATCCCCGCTGGCACGGTGGATGATGATGACGAGGACGACCCAATCCGCACCATGCGGCGCGAAGTGATGGAAGAAATCGGCTACCGCGTGGATAAGCTGAAATACATCTGCAAGTTCTACGTCACCCCCGGCGGCAGTTCGGAGCGCATTCACCTGTACTATGCGGCTATTTCGCCCAAAGACCGTGAAGGTGCGGGCGGTGGGCTGCTGCATGAAGGGGAAGATATTCGCATCCTCGGCATACCGGCTATCCGCGCTTTCGATATGGTGGAGCGCGGTGAACTGGTGGATGCCAAAAGCATCATCGGCATCCAATGGCTTCTGCTCAACCACACCCGCCTGCTCCCATCCGCCTAGCGCCGCTGGTGGCGGGCGGGAATTAGGCTCGTTCAAGTTTCAACATTTAGATAAAATTGGGGTAGTGGATCGGTATTCAGTGAAAGGCTGCGGTTCAATCATGCCATCCGATGAAGATTATCTGCGTATCATCCTGCGACGAGTGCGCGTATGCAAAGCGTACAAACCTAGGTTCGGTCAAGGGCAGAATACGGGATTATCTTTGGAAGCCTTTCAAACGCTTTATGGGGGCTGATCTTTTTTACACATGGTTTGGCCTCGATAATTCGCTGATGTATGCTGCTCATAAGGCTGCGGGGGGAATCACCTCCGTATATCGTCAGATCGGAATCGGCTGTGAAGAATTGTATCGGCAAATCTTGTGTGACCAATATGGGCTAAGTAGTAGTCAAGTTGCATGGTCTTACGATGTTCCCAAACCGAATGGGACGACGCGCAAACTCTCGTTGGATGGCCGTATTGATGTGAGTGATCTTGTGGATTCGACCCAACGAGACATGTTAGTGAATTGGATAGCCGATGCCGCCCGATTCCTGAAAATTGCCCCTGAAGTCGCCTCTGCGCTCAAAGGGGTCGTTTTTGAAGTGCGGCAGGGGTACAAAAGCAAAGATTCCAAGCGGCAAAATGCGGATATTGCCAATGCCGCCACCGCCTATTCGCAAGCCTATTTGCCCGTTGCACTCATCCTATCTACCCAAATAGACAACGATATTGTCTATCGCTATCAGACCCAAAGGTGGCTTGTGTTGCGCGGCTTCACTGATGGCGCAACCACCCATTCAACATACTCATTTGTACATGATGTGATTGGATACGATCTCGCTGGCTTTTTTACGCGAAATGCCGCCATCCTAAAAGCGGAGGTTGAAGAAGTTTTGGAAGCCTTGTTGAGCGCCCATGAGTAAAACACAACGCGACTTAACCTATAAGCATAACCTGACTATCGGGCGACACGGGTGGCTACGGTTAACTCCCGCACATTCTGTCAAAGTGGTTCAGCAACTTCTCGATGCGCTGCCAGCAGTCACCAAGGTGTTAGACCCTTTCTCTGGAACGGGAACAACTGGATTGGTCGCAGCAGAAAGAGGATTGAACTGCGACCTGATTGATATAAACCCCTTTCTCGTGTGGTTTGCGAAGGTGAAAACAAGAAATTATGGACGCTACGCTTTAGACCACGCAAGCCAAGCAATCGGACAAGTCCTTCAACTTGCGGCTTGTGCAGATCGAGATGATTCTTTGTGGTTTCCACCGATCTATGATATTTCGCGCTGGTGGCCAGAACGTGAACTGAATGTACTCGCTCGTATTCACCGCAGTATCGAAACCTATTTTCAAGAGAATGCCCCCGCTAAAGACTTGCTACTGGTCGCCTTTTGCCGCCTCGTCATCGAAGCCTCTAATGCGGCCTTCAACCATCAATCTATGTCGTTTAAGGGCAACCCGAATCAACCGACACTGTGGGCAAACGAACGCGAGGATGAACTCCTCGGCAGGTTTAACAGTTTGACCCGTGAAATTATCTATACCGCCACGCAGCCCATTCCGGGTAACGCATCTGTCATCAATGCCGATGCGCGAAACTTACCCGACCCTGAAGATGGTCGCTATGATTGCGTCATCACATCCCCGCCTTATCCCAATCGCATGAGCTATATACGCGAATTGCGCCCGTATATGTATTGGTTAGGCTACTTAAAAGAAGCACGCGAAGCGGCAGAACTCGATTGGAGAGCCATTGGTGGCACTTGGGGCGTTGCCACCAGTCGGTTAAAAGATTGGCAACCGAACGGCACACGGATAGCGTATGCGGACTTCGATCAAATGATTGAACAGATAACGAACAAAAGCCCACTCTTGGCTAATTATGTACACAAGTATTTTGTGGACGCATTTGAACATATCCAAAGTCTTTACATCATTTTATCTGAAGGAGCGAACGTATTTTACATTGTCGGAAATTCAAAGTTTTATGATGTTTTAGTTCCGGTGGATCGTATCTACGCACACCTGTTTACTGCCGCTGGATTCGATGATGTAAAAATTGAGGTACTGCGTAAACGAAACTCAAAAAAAGAACTTTTTGAATATGTAGTTTCTGCGAAAAAGCCAAGAGCAATTGGGATATTTCACTAAAACTCGCTTATCCATCCACCGCCTAGCGCCGCTGGTGGCGGGCGGGGCGCTGCTGCTGACGATAGCGGTGGCGCTGGCGGCATTGGCGACGCTCCCGCCTGACCCGCACGAACGCCTGCTGCACACCTCCCTCACGTTCGCCGCCGCGCTTCTTCTGATCGTGCTATCGTGCAGTGCTGCCGCCGCTGCCGTGACTCGCGGTTTGCTGCCGATGGCGCTGGAACGTTTCGGGGCGGCGCTGCTGGTGCTGATCGCGCTAGCGCAGGCTGCCATCAGCCTACTCAGTGTGGGGCGCTATATGGCACTCGATCTGCCGGATGAACCATGGTTAGCAGCTACCGCCAGCAACTACGCTGTCAGCGGCAGTTTGACACCACCCAAACAAGCATGGACGTATGCCATCACCGAGCCGGTGTTGCAACGCTACTACGTGCTGATGGGACTGTGGTTGCGTGCCCTGAACGACACCTCGCTGCGAACGCTGCGAGCGTTCCCGCTGCTGGTGGGGATCGTGGCGGCGCTGGTGGCAGCGGGGCTGCTGTGGCGCACGCCCGCCTTGAGCCGTGCGGCACGCTGGGGCGGGTTGTGTGCGCTGCTGGCCTTTTCGCCGTTCGTGCGTGCTTCCCATAACTTGCGGGCAGACATCGGGCTGGCGCTGTACGGCGGGCTACTGCTGTGGGCGCTCAATCGTCCACACAGTAGGCGCATGGCCTTTGGCGCGGGTGTGGCGCTGTGGATCGGGCTGGAGAGCCTGCCGACGACGGCGCTCACCGTAGGCGGCGCAGCGGGGTTGGTGCTGCTCGTCGTCCAACGGCGACAGGCCATCGTCTACGCGCTCGGTGGATTGATCGCACTGGGGCTGTATGCGCTGCGTTTCTTGCCTGACCCCGCCAGCGGTTTACATACCTATGCCACCTTCGTGCGCTACTACGACCAGACCGGCCTGATCGGGCTGCGCTGGCCGCTGGACGCGCTGTGGAACTATCACCTGCGCTTTGCGCTGCTGCTTTCGCCCGCCGAGGTCGCCTTGTTCGTGCTGGCGCTGGTCGGGCTGTGGCAGGGGGCGCGGCGGACGGCGCTGACAGTGCTGCTCGGTGGGACGCTGATGCTGACCGGATTCACCGTGAGTTACGGCTACTGGGCGGTGTTCGCGCCATTCGTGGCCTACGGGGTGGCGCTGGCGCTGCGAGGCAAGCGGCTGGCGGTAGGGCTGGTGCTGATCGCGGCGGCGGCCTTCACCCCGCTGCGCGATATGAGCGCGGCGCTGCTGACAGACGCAAACGCGCAAGCCCTCGCGCAGGCAGATTTGATGACCGGACAGTTCCCGCCCGGAATCGTGGTAGTAGCGGACGAGATTTTCTGGTTCACGCTGCACAACCAGCGCAATTTCATCGGATGGGAGGGGCTGGAACGCTTTGCACTCATCAACACACTATCGCTGCGAGAGGCGCTGGTGGCGCTGCAAGCCGATGCGGTCATCTGTGCCGACAGCGATACCGCCCGCTACGCCCAACTGCTCCGTAGCGGGTTGTTCGCGCAACCGCTGCGCTTCCGGGCGGGCGGGCAATCGTACTGGATATTTCAGCGTCGGGTGGCATAGGCCACTCTGGATGCACACAACCGCGCAAATCAGTACACTCGTCATAACATCATCCTTTATTGCTCATCACCAAAGGTAGATTCCTATGTCTCTCGATGCGATTCGCGCCCAACGGCTGCCGCTGCGGGCGCAGGCTGATTTGCGGAACACATGGCTGCGCGAACGACTGGATACGCTCCTGCCGGAACTGATGGCGCGAACGGGCATTGACCTGTGGATCGTGGCCGCCCGCGAGTACAACGAAGACCCGGTGATTATGACGCTGCTGCCCGAACCGGCCATGTCCGCCCGCCGCCGCACCATCCTGTGCTTCTGCCGCCGTCCCGATGGCGGCGTAGATCGGCTGACGCTGGATCGCTACGGCTTCGGGGATTTCTACCAGCGCGGTTGGGAGCCGGAACGCGAGGAGCAGTTCGCGGCGCTGGCGCGGGTGGTGCGCGAACGCGACCCGCAGACCATCGGCCTGAACATCTCGGCGCATTCGGCCTTCGCGGACGGCCTGACGCACCACGAATATACGCAGATCGTTGCGGCGCTGGGCGCGGAATACAGCGGGCGCATCTGTAGCGCGGAACTGCTGTGCGACGGCTGGCTGGAACGGCGCATCCCGTCCGAACTGACAATGTACCCGGATATTATCGCGCTCGGTCATACGCTGATCGCCGAAGCCTACTCGCTCCGCGTGATTCAACCCGGTGTGACCACCACCGATGATGTGGTGTGGTGGTTCCGGCAGACCATGCACGACCTCGGCCTGCGAGCGTGGTTTCAGCCCACTGTCGAGATTCAGGCGCACGGGCAACGCTACGACAGCGATGCACCGCGCAAGCTGATTCAAGCGGGCGACCTGCTACATTGTGATGTGGGCTTTTACTCGTTAGGGCTGGCAACTGACCATCAACAACATGCCTATGTGCTGGCAGCGGGCAAGAGTGACGCACCGGAAGGCTTGAAAGCGGCGCTGCGGCAGGGCAACCGCCTGCAAGACATCCTGATGGACGAGATGCGCCCCGCCCGCACGGGCAACGACATCCTGCGGGCGGCGCTGGCCCGCGCCCGCGCCGAAGGCTTAACGCCGCAAATCTACAGCCACCCGCTGGGCTATCACGGTCATGCGGCGGGGGCGATCATCGGACTGTGGGATCAGCAGGGCGGTGTGGCCGGACGCGGGGATTACAGTCTGTTCGATGACACAGTGCATTCGATTGAACTGAATATCAAAACTCCGCTGCCGGAATGGGATGGACAGGAAATTCGCATCGCGCTTGAAGAAGACGCGCTGCTCAGTGGCAGGGTGATGCGCTGGTTACACGGGCGGCAGGAAGCGTTGCACCTGATCGGCTAAACAGCCGCACATGGATTTATGCGTATGAAGTGCGGTGCAGTTTGGGGTATACTGATCGCGTCCGTACCGATCAGGAGGGAAACTGATGCCCCGTGAAATGGTCGTACTGGTCTTTGCATCGCGGGCGCTGCTGACAAAGGCGCTCGACAAAATGAGCCTTCTGGATTACGTGGATGCCCGTCGCGCTGCCATCGTGGCACGCGCTGCCAACGGCGAAACCATCATCCTCGACGACACCATCACCCCCGATCAGGGCGCGATTGCCGGTGGCACACTGGGCGCGGCGCTCAGTCTGCTTGGCGTGGCACAGCTAGGTGCACTGGCGCTGCCCGGTGTGGGCGCGATTATTGCGCTCGGCGCAGCGGCCATCGTGGGTGGCACACTGGGACGGCTGACCGGACGCTGGGCGGCGAACTTCATGGAATTCGGCTTTCGCCCGGAACAGATCGAAAACCTCGCCGCACAAATTCAGGAAGGGTACGCCGCGCTGGTGATCGAACTGTGGGATGCAGATGCTGTCCTACCACGCCTGCGCGACGATTTGCGCCCCTACCGCTATGAAGTCATTCAACCGGAGCGCGTCCAAGCGGTATAACCGCCGCGCCCGTTCTGTTACAGGAGTCCGCGCATGTCCGATGAAAATGCGATTCGCCGCACCGTTGCCGCCTTGTTGCGCCGTCAGTTGGGGCCGAATAATTCCCGTCCGGTCATTGATGAAGCCGAGATCAACGCCCTTCCCGAAAGTAGCACCCTACCCATCCCGCCAGATGCGCTGGTGACTCCGCTGGCACGCACCGCCGCCATGATGCGCCGCATCCAACTGGTGACGGAAACGATGCCGCATCCTACATCTGCACCCGGCACGCAGCTCGTGGTGGCTCTGGGCGCAGATCACGGCGGCTACCCGCTGAAAGAAGTGTTGAAAGCTGACCTGCAAGGCCGTTACACCGTAGTGGATTGCGGGACAAACAGCACCGACAGCGTGGATTACCCGGATTTCGCGCTGGCAGTGGCGGAAATGGTCGCTCATGGACGGGCGTGGCGCGGTATCATGATTGATGGTGCGGGCATCGGCTCGTGCATGGTGGCGAACAAGGTTCCCGGTGTGCGTGCCGCCCTGTGCTACGATAACGCCACTGCCACCAACAGCCGCGAGCATAACGATGCCAACGTGCTTACACTGGGCGCAGGGCTGATCGGCACGGCGCTCGCCAAGCAGATCGTGGAAGTGTGGCTGAAAACCGAGTTTGGCGGTGGCCGCCACGCCAAGCGCGTAGACAAAATCATCGCGGTAGAAAAGAAATATCGGGACTGAGTGCAGGCGCACAGCCTTTCGCAGAGGAATTGTGACTATGAATAACCGTTTGAACGGTGCGGATTTCAACCAGATTGTAGACGAAATTACGCGGCAGGTGCTGGCGCAGATGAAGCCGGGTACTCCGGCAACCGCGCCCTCCGCCGCCCCTGCCCCTAGCGCGGGCGGTTGCACATCGGACTGCTGCGAGTGCAAAGATGGGCGCTGCGTGCGCGATTGCAGCAGCCGGGTGAAGCAGGTGGTTGAGCAGGGCGCGGGGCGCATCTCCTCCGGTCTAGGCTACATCCCGCGTGATCTCAGCCTCGCCCGCCTGATTGACCATACCATCCTGAAGCCGGATGCCAGCGCGGGCGAAGTGGCGCAACTGTGCCGCGAGGCGCGGGAGTATCATTTCGCGTCGGTGTGCGTGAACAGCACCTATGTGCCGCTATGCGCCGACATGCTCAAGGGCAGCGATGTGGCAGTGTGTACGGTGGTGGGCTTCCCGCTGGGCGCTTCCCCCGCCGAGGTGAAAGCCTACGAAGCGCAGTTGGCCATCCAGAACGGCGCTTCCGAAATTGATA
>CAIVEA010000901.1 GCA_903904765.1 uncultured Chloroflexota bacterium | reverse complement strand
TCACTCTCCGGCAGATGCGCCAGCACCGCGTCCAGCATCTCTCCAGCGCTGTTCACCGCAACCAGCGTTGCACCTGTCGGCGTGGGCAGCGCCGCCGAGCTGACCAGCGTCACCGCTGCTCCCGCATCCAGCGCGGCCTGTGCCAGCGCATAGCCCTGTTTGCCGCTGGAACGGTTGGTCAGGTAGCGTACCGGATCAATCGCCTCCCGCGTGCCGCCCGCCGTCACGATCACGCGCCGCCCGCGCAACACCCCGCTTGCGCCCAGCGCCCGCCGGATGTGACCGAGCAGCGCCGGAGTCTCCGGCAGCCGCCCCCGCCCGACCAAGCCGGAGGCAAAACGCCCCTCGTCCGGTTCGATCAGCAGCGCACCGCGTTCCGTCAGGGTTTGCAGATTGGCCTGCACCGCCGGATGCGCGTACATGCCACCATCCATCGCCGGAGCGATCAGCAGCGGGCAGCGGGCGGCCAGCGCCGTCACGCTCAACAGATCATCCGCGAGGCCGTGCGCGAGTTTGGCGAGGGTATTGGCTGTCGCAGGGGCAACCACCAGCAAATCCGCGCCTTCGCCCAGCCCGACATGCGCGATGTGCGTGGGCAACGCCGCGCCGCCGCTTTGCCACAAGCTGTCATACACCGGACGGCCTGTGACGGCCTGAAAGGTGAGCGCGGTCACAAAGCGTTCGGCGGCTTCGGTCAGGATGACATCCACCAGCGCCCCGGCCTGCGTGAGCTTGCTGGCGAGGTCTACCGCTTTGTACGCGGCGATGCTGCCGCACACGCCCAGAAGGATGCGCTTGCCCTGCAATACGGTGACTACTTCTGTCGCCATCGGGTATTCCTCATTATTTTACCCTCACCCCCTGCCCCCTCTCCCAACCGCTGAGTACAGCTAGGCGAGGGGGAAAAGGCGGGCGCGGGGTTCGTAGGGACACGGCGCAGGTCGTGTCCATCTGTCTCTCACAACAAGGTTGCAGTTCACGCCAGCGGCAAGCCTTCGCGCTCCCAGCCGTCAATCCCGCCCGCCATGTTCAGCACGTTGGTGAATCCCTCGCGCTGGAGCAAGCTGGCGACCACCTGCGAACGGGTTCCGCCGCCGCACTGCACGATCAGCAGCACATCCGTCGGCAGCGAATGCCGCTGCGCCGGAACGTAGCCCATCGGGATATGCACCGCGCCGGGGATGTAATGGGAAGCGAACTCGTCCGCGCTACGTACATCCAGCAAAAACGCGCCCTGATCGCGTATCAACATCTGCGCCGTGCGCGGCTTGACCATCTGAATCTTCCCCGTGCATCCGGCCACCGCCTCCGGCATAAAATAGCCGGGGATGTTGTCCACACCCACTGCCCGCAGCAGCGACAGAATGTGCGGCAGATCAGCGGGATCGGCCACCAGATAGGTCGGCGCGGCAAAATCCACATACCAGCCGGCATAGGTGTTAAAGCTGCCGCTGTCGGCGGGAATGTTCACCGTGCCGGGCGCATGCTGGCGGGCGAACGCCTCCAGCGGGCGGGTATCTATCACCAACGAATCAGCGGCGCGTGCGGGCAGATCGGTAGCGGGCAGTTGCACCGGGGCAGGCAGGGTATCCAGCAGCGCCGCGCCCTGCCGATTCACGCGCTTCATCTGCCCAAAGTAGCGCGGCGCTTCCGGTTGCCCGTCCAGCAGCCACGCCACGAACGCTTCTTCTGTCGGGATATGAAAAGCGGGGTTGAACAGCTTTTCGTAGCCGAGCGTGGTCGAAGGGATTGCGCCCAACCCCTTGCCACAGGCGCTCCCCGCACCATGCCCCGGCCAGACTTGCAGATAATCCGGCATGTCGCGCAATCGCCCGATGTTGGCGAACTGCTGCCGCGCACCCACCAGCGCCGTACCCGCAACACCCGCCGCTTTCTCCAGCAAATCGGGGCGGCCAACCGTCCCCACGAACAGCAAATCGCCCGTGAACAGCCCCATCGGGCGATCTGCCCCCGCTGTGTCAGTGATCTGGAAGATAAGATGCTCCGGCGTGTGACCGGGGGTGTGGATGGCTTGCACACGAATATTGCCCACCATCCATGTCGCGCCATCCTGCAAGCGCACCACATCAGGCGCATCGGCGAAAGCGTACTTCCAGTCGGCAGCGCCCATGTCGCTGATGAGCATCGTTGCGCGGGTGGCAGCGGCCAATTCGCGCAGGCCGCTGACGAAATCGGCATGGATATGCGTTTCGGTGACGTGTGTAATCCGCAACCCTTCTTCTGCCGCCGCCTGTAGATACGGGCGGATGTCGCGGGCGGGGTCAATCACCAGCGCCTCTCCGGTAGCGGCGCACCCCACCAGATACGAAGCCTGTGCCAACGCCCGATCATAGAAATATTTCAGCAGCATCTTGCTTGCCCTCCCACCTCCTCAGCGTTCGATAGGTAATCCTTTGCGTGCCCAGCTTGAAATGCCACCTTCCAGATTATAGACTTCAGCAAAGCCGTTCTCGACCAAGAATTGCCCCCCGTAGAGGCTGCGAACACCAGAGGCGCACATCACCACCACCGGCATACCCTGCGGGACTTCGCTCAAGCGTTCCGGCAGGTCGTACAGAGGAATGTGCAACGCGCCGGGGATATGCCCCATCGCCCATTCATCATCTTCGCGCACATCCAGCAGCACATGATCGCTCAAGGCAATTTGAGCGCGGTAAACTTCGATGAACAGGTTTTGGAAAACAGGTTGTAAAGCGGTCATCCCAGACTATCCTTCACTACGGGGGAATGCGGTACAAACACATGCATTATAGCTGCAACCCGGCTGGATCGCAGCGCATTGGACTATCACACTAATGAGCGCATTTCCCGTATATAATTAAGTGAGATGATTGCGAAACCTAATTCGCAATAATTTGAGTATATGATGCACAATCTATTCAAACGCTTTGACATTCAAATCAGCCTGATTTACTTCAGCTTAGCGGAATTTTGGATTTTGGTCTCCGACAATGTGGTGCGGGACTTGCTCCGAGATAATTCCGTGCTGCAAGGCGAGATTAGCACCTTCAAAGGACTGGGGTTTGTGTTAGTAACCACCATCCTGATCTACGTACTCACCTCAAGGGAACTGCGCCGCCGCCAGCAGACCGAACACGAACTGACACAAGAGCGAGAGAACAGCCCGGTTGGAATCGCCATCCTCTCACCGGATGGCACAATTCGTTATTCCAATACTGAGGCCATCGCCATTCTGGGATTAACGCGCAATCAGATCACCGGACAGATGTATAACGCGCCCGAATGGAAAATCACCGCTTACGAGGGTCAGCCCTTTTCAGATGCCGATCTACCTTTCGCTCAGGCAATGCTTACACGCCAGCCTGTTCATAACGTCCATCACGCGATTGAATGGTCAAACGGTAAGCGCATCCTGCTGGAAGTAAACGCCACCCCCCTCATCGCCAAAGATGGCAGCATCCGCGAGGTGGTGGCGACCTTCACCGATGTCACCGCGCAATACCAGCAAGAACGCGACCTGCGCGAAAGTGAAGAACGTTACCGGCTACTGGTGGAAACGTCACCGTATGCCATTGGCATTCATCAGGATGGGGCGCTGCAATTCGTCAATCAGGCTGCTTTACGGTTGCTAGGTGCAACTAGCAAAGACGAATTGAACGGCAAACCGATCAGCGCGATTGTCCACCCGGACACATGGGAGGTTGCCCGCCAGCGCATCGGCAAGATGCTGCAAGGCGAAACCGGCCTGTATCCCACTGACGACCTCTACCAGCGTATAGATGGTAGCCCGGTGGAGGTGGAAGTGACCGCTGCCCCTCTCAGCTATAGGGGCAAACCCGCTGTGCAGGTGATCGCGCTGGACATCTCTGCCCGCAAACAAGCCGAAGCGCAAGCTAAACGGCTGAACCAGCGTCTGACCGTGCTGCACCAGATTGACAAGCGCATCCTCGCAGCGCAATCCGCACAGGAAATTGGGGATGCTATTCTGGTGGATATTCATCAGCTCATCCCCTGTACTGGCGCGACCATCACGCTCTGGAATGAAGATAGCGCCCGCATTCTCAGCACCACACTGAATCCACCGCAAATCCCTATTGTGGAAGCACCCTTTGAATCCGGCACCATCCCGCTGTACATCGCCCTGCGGGCTGGCAAAATCGTGCGGGTTGCCGATTTACAAGAGAGCGATCCAGTTTCGGAACTCAAAAAACAGTTGAAAACCGTAGGGGGGCGGGCTGTTATGATCGCCCCGCTGATCTCCCAGAAGATCATCATCGGCACATTCCGCCTCGTCTCCACCACACCTGACCATTTCACCGACGAGCATGAGGAGATTTTGCGCGAAATCTCGGCGCAGATGGTGATCGCCCTGCAAAATGCACAATTGCTGGAAACCATTCGCAGTAAGAACGAGCAGCTTCAGGCGCTATCGGCAGCGATTGTGGAAGCGCAGGAAACCGAGCGCCGCCATATCGCGCTCGAACTCCATGATGAAGTGGGGCAAATGCTGACCGCCCTCAGTTTGATGCTGAACACGCCTTCCAACCTGCCCGAATCGCGCCAACTGGTGAATGATCTCACGCGCCGCGTGCGCGAACTTTCGCTGGATTTGCGTCCCTCCATGCTAGACGATCTGGGGCTGGTTCCGGCGTTGGTGTGGCATTTCACCCAGTACATGCAGCAAACATCCATTATGGTTGATTTTGAATATGGTGAAGTACAGCGGCGCTTCCCGGTCATGATCGAAACCACCATTTACCGCATCGTGCAGGAGGCGTTGACCAATGTCGCCCGACATGCCGGTGTGGAATCTGTCGCAGTGCGTCTGTGGGTGGCGGACGATATGCTCTCGGTACAAATCGAAGATACAGGGAAGGGGTTCAACGCTGCTGTGCAAACTTCGAGACACAGCGTTGGCTTACTCGGACTACGTGAACGCACTCAAACCGTCGGAGGGAATTGCGAGATCGAATCCCATCCGGGCGCAGGAACAATCATCACTACTCACATCCCACTTAGATCGTAATGTGGAGGTCGGGTCATGATTCGGATCGTGCTGGCAGATGACCATCTCATCTTACGGCAAGGACTGCATAAACTACTAGAAGAACAATCCGGTTTCTTTGTCATCGGCGAAACGAATGATGGCCTCCAAGCCGTTGATCTGGTCGAAAAACTCAAGCCCGACATTCTGATTGTGGATATGGTCATGCCCGGTATGAACGGCTTGGATGTCATCCGCAGTGTGCGCCAGACGAACACGCTTATCAAAATCATTGTGCTTTCAATGCACGCCAACGAAGCCTATGTGGTGGAAAGTTTACGCCTCGGCGCATCAGCTTATCTACTCAAAGAATCCAGCAGCAGCGAATTGATTCAGGCGATCCGGGATGTGCTGGAAGGACAAATCTATCTCTCTAAAGACCTGCCAAAAATTGACCAGTATTTGCAAACAGTCGGCAGCCCGGTATCCGATTCGTATGAACTGCTCACCCGCCGCGAGCGTGAGGTGTTGCAACTGGTGGCAGAAGGCCACACCAACGCCGAAATTGCCGAACGCCTCGTCATCGGGGTACGAACCGTCGAAACACATCGGGCGAATATGCAGCACAAACTGGGATTGAAAAGCCAGAATGAAGTTCTGCGCTATATGATGCAGCGCGGCTTGCTGAAATAACCCGCCTTCATCTTCGTCATCATCTCAACCTTAACGCTGCCGCAGCAGATTTCCGTATCCCTACGGAAGGACACCTTATCCGCATCATGCTAAAATGAAAGTGCCTATTACATTTACTTGTAATGGCTACAGAAATTATTACCTATTGACGCGATTGTCTATTGTTATTCGATTACATATACGGTTGTCGTGTAATTTTACAAATGGGCACGACGACAACCCTCTATTAATAGTGGGGGGGGTACTGAACAATGAGTACGTATTTGGCAAATCATCACAATCCTAAACACACGCATCATCTCTTGCAGGCGCATAAGATGAATACCCGCACACATCGGATGCCTATGATTCTCAAGACGCTCAGCGAAGCGATTCTGCTTCTCAATGCGACGGGTATTGTGGAATCTTGCAACCCGGCTTTTTGCCAGTTATTCGGCTATAAACCGGACGAAATCATCGGTAAGGCGCACACTACGCTGGCTGCCGTTGGCTCGCAAGAGGCGCTATCGAAGGCGCTCCAAAACCTCCCGCAGCCGCAACGCCTGCAACTGGTCGTCCAGAGCCACAAGGGGCACATCTTCGATGTGGATGTAACACTGGTGGTGGCAGAGGACGGTGCTATCGTGTGCAGCATGCGCGACATCAGCGAGATAAAGAACGCTCAACGCACCAGAGATGCTTTCGTTTCGATGGTCAGCCATGAATTGAAAAATCCCATCACCAACATCGTCGCCTGCGCGGAAACGCTCCTGCGCTATTATGACCGTCTGCCGGATACCAGTCGTCAGCAAAAAATCCTCAACCTTCATCAGCAGGCGATTAACCTTGCCGACCTGATAAACGCCATT
>CAIVEA010000900.1 GCA_903904765.1 uncultured Chloroflexota bacterium | reverse complement strand
GAAGATGCCTGCCCGACGGAAGCGATTGTGCTGGGGCGCGAGCACCGCATGAGCTTCACCGACCGCCGCGACGCGATCTTCACCAAAGACATGCTGATTAACCCGCCGCCAGCGGGTCAGCAGGACACGCCGCAGAAGGTCGAACCGGGCGTTTACACCCGTCCGATTCCCGATATGGAAAATCCGCTGTAAGGCGGATAGGGACGGGAAGGGACACCAGCACAGGGGGATAAGGCGATAGGGGCGCAGGGCAGCGCCCCTATCAGCACGAATCAAGGGTGATGCAGTCCCTCGTCCGCGTAGCGTTTAGGCGAACGCGGATGAGAATCCGATTTGAAGAATGGCGTTATTTGCGATAAACTGCACAAACATCCGCAAAGCGCCCAACCTTAGGAATTTAGGTATGACGGAAGTAATCCTGTTCATCATCGTGGGCGGCATCGCAATCACAGCGGCCGTCATGATGCTCCTGAGTGAGAACGCCGTGCACAGCGCGTTGTTCTTGATCGTTAACTTCGCGTGTGTGGCCTTCCTGTACCTGATGCTGGACGCGCCGTTCCTCGCAATGATGCAGATCGCCGTGTACGCTGGCGCGATCATGGTGTTGTTCTTGTTCGTCATCATGCTCCTCGGGGCAGAGAAGCTGACAGAACCCACTAGACAGTTCCGCTGGCTTGCGCCCCTCGCACTGGCGCTCTCGGCGGCCTTCCTGCTCATTACGGGTGTGGCCATCACCTCCGGTCAGATTGACCTGAGCAGCCCGAACGAACGTCCGCCCATGCTGCGTATCGTCCATGCTGCGCCGTATGCCGGCCCGGTGGATGTGTATGCCAACGGCGAACTAATCGCCAGCGGTGTGAACGTGGGGCAATCCACTAAATATCAAACGCTGGTGGCTGGCGATACCCAAATCGCGCTGAATATTGCTGGAACGAGTACGGCGGCAGTCACAACCACCGTCTCGCTCCCCGGCGACAACAGCAAGCAGGCCAACGGCTTCACCGCTATCGCTTACGGTGGCGATGCCAGCACCCCGCCGCAGGTGGCGCTGGTGACGGACAACCTCGAAACCGTCGAAGTGCGTACCGCCCGCCTGACTATTTTCAATGGTTTCAGCGAAGCGGTTAATCTGGTGGACTTCGGTTCGGAAACAGACGCGAAGGATGACAAGATCATCGTGGGCGATATTCAGCCCGGCGCGACACTCGAACTGCCGCCTGTCAATCAAGATACTTCGCTGCGGGCGTGGGCGTTCACGGGCGTGAATGCTGACCCCGAAGTGAAACTGAGCGAACTGCCGCTGCTGGCACGCCTGAACAATCCGGCGGTGTACTCGATCAAGCGCGACACGGCTCAGTTGATGGTGATCGGTTCTGAACAGTTGGTGGATGGCTCGGTGCGTGCGGTAGTCATCCCGCTGGTGAGCGCGGCGGTGGCTTCGTTCGGCGGCCCGTCGTCCATCGCGCAACTGCTGTTCACACGCTATCTGCTGCCCTTCCAGTTGATCGCCATTCTGCTGCTGGCGGCGATGGTAGGCGCAATTGTTCTGACGCACAAAGAGAGCTTCGTGCCGCGCCGCCG
>CAIVEA010000899.1 GCA_903904765.1 uncultured Chloroflexota bacterium | reverse complement strand
GCTGCTGCCGCTGCTGGCGGGGCGAATCTTGACGGCGCGGGCGGGGCGGCCTGTGTTGTGGTTGTACGGGCTACTGGCGCTGCTGATGTTGGTGCTGAGCGGGTCACGTGGGGCGTGGATCGGTGTACTGGCGGGTGCGGGTGTGTTGGCGGCGCTATGGTTGGCAGATCGTGAGTTACTCTCTCGTGCAGGGCTGGCGGGGTGGTGGGTGCTGCAACCGCGCCAACTGCGCTGGGTGCTGGTTTGCGGGGGCGTGGCGCTGCTACTGGCGCTGCTGGGGACGGGACTGGTGCTAGTCAAATCGCTTTCCGCGCCGGGTCGTTCGCCGCTGCTGCGTAGCGAACTTTACAGCGCGGCGATAGACATGTTCGCGCATAAGCCGCTGACCGGATACGGGCTGTTCACTTTCGGGCGGGAACTGGTGCGCTGGCCGGGTGTGAACCCCGATAAGCCGCACAGCCACGCGCATAATGCCGTGCTGCAAATTGCTGCCGAACTGGGCTTGCCGGGGCTGCTGGCACTGGCGGTCAGCGGATGGACTGCTTTCCGGTCAGTGCGGCGCATCTGGCGGCAGGTGGCGCGGCGCGAACGGCTGGCGTTGGCGGGTGCAAGCGGGGCGGTGGTGGCTTTCGCAGTGCATCACCTAACCGATTTTCCAGCCATGATGCCGGCGATTGTTTTATGCGGTCTGGTGGCGCTGGTGCTGGCAACTGTGCCGCCGGATGCGCCACCTATGCCGGGGCGCTGGCGGCAGATCGGGCATCCGCTGGGGATGGCGGCATTGTGGGGCGGGTTGCTGCTGACCGGAGTGTGGAGCAGCGGTATTTACGCGGCTTACGTGCATGCGCTGGAACGGGCGCAAAGTGGGGACTACAGCGGCGTGGCGCGGGAACTGGATGCGGTGGTGGCGGCTGATCCTGCTTTGAGCCTGTACCAGCTGGAGCAGGGCTTTTTGTGGGGGATGGCGGCGGCGGGTGGCGACAGCGGGGCGTGGGAACAGGCGCTGGCGGCTTATGATGCGTTCTTGCAACAAGAGCCGGGTTACGCGCTGGCGTGGGCGAACCGGGCGGCGCTGCTGGCGGCGGGCGGTGATACGCAGATCGCGCTGGACTCGATGCAGCAGGCCGCGCAGCTTGACCCGGATGTGTGGCCTTATGCGCTGAATGTGGCGCGGTATGCGGCTGCACTGGGCGATCAGGCGCAGGCGAATGCGGCGCTGGATGTAGTGTTGCAGGTGAATGCGGATGCCAGCTTGTATCCGGGTTTGGATGATCTGGCGGCGCGGCGGCAGGTGACTCCTGTTCAGATGAAATTCAGCGTGGCGGCGCAAATCGTGCTGGCGCTGACCGAAGCGCGTCCGCAGGATGCGGCGACGCTGCTGCCTGATCTGCCACTGCCGGATAGTGTGCCGGCGCTGGTGCTGGTGGGTATGGTGCATCTGGCACAGGGCGAACAGGCGGTGGCAGAGTCCGCCATTACTGCCGCAGCACGACAGGTCACCACGCCTGATGAAGCAGCATGGGTGGGGGCGGGGCAGGCGGCGCTGGCGCGGGCAAGCGGGGATGCGGCAGGTGTGCGTGCGGCGCTGGACGCGGCACAGGCGGCAATCCAACGCGGCGTGCTGGATAATGATGATGAGACACTATTGAATATTGCCTATTCGCAGTTCTTGCGGCTGACGCTCCCCCGTCAATTCTTGCCGGGTGTGGTGTATCCGGTTGGCGATCCTGTCCTGATGTACTTATTGCAGGCGCAGACTTTACCTGCGAATTGAGAAGGTCTTATGCGACAACTGACGATTGAACGTACAGCAGTCATTATTTTATTCGCGCTGTTGTTTGCGATGGCGGTGCGGATTCCGGTGGATACGGATATGTGGTGGCATCTCCGCAGCGGGGAGTACACGCTGATGCAGGGCATGATTTATGCCGACCCGTTCTCGTACACCTTCGCAGGTCAAGCATGGATCAACCATAGCTGGGGGGCGCAGGTGGTGTTGTTCGCCATCTGGAAATTGGCGGGTAGCGTCGGGTTGGCGATCTATACGGCGGTGCTGGCGACAGGCGGCATGGCGTTCGTATATCGCGTGTCGTCCGGTAGTGCCTATCTGCGGGCGTTCGCGTTGGTGCTGGGCGCGGCGACGGCGGCGGTGTTCTGGTCGCCGCGTCCGCAGATGTTTTCGTTCTTTTTCACGGGCGTGATGCTGTACGTGCTACATCAATACAAGCACGAAGGGCGAGATCGGCTGTGGGGTATCCCGGTGCTGATGATGATCTGGGGCAACCTACACGCGGGGTTCGCCATCGGGTTCATCCTGCTGGTGGCGCTGATCGTCGGTGAATCGCTCGGCAACCTGTTCAGCCCCAAGCGCGAACACGCGGTGTCATGGGCGGGGGTGCGGAAGCTGGTACTCGTCACACTGGTTTCGGCGGGGGCGATTGTCATCAACCCGTATGGGCTGAACATGCTGGCTGTACCGATTCAGACCATCAGCATCGGTGCGCTTCAAAACTTCATTCAAGAGTGGAATTCGCCTAACTTCCATGAACGACAGAATTGGCCCTTTGTAGCGTTGCTGCTCGGTCTGTTAGGGGTGGTGGGAGCCAGTCGCCGCCGTCTGGATTGGACGGATTACCTGCTGGCGGCGGGGACGGCCTTCATGGGGTTGGTGGCGGGGCGCAATCTGGCGACCTTCGCGGTGGTGACGACTCCGGTCTTCACGCGCCATCTGGACGATGTGCTGACGACGCGGGGCTGGGTGGTGCGTCCGGTGCGGCGCATCACGCCGCGTATGGCACGCTTGAACGCGCTGTTGCTGGGGCTGGTGCTGCTAGGTGCTGCGGCGAAGGTGCTGCTGGTGCTGGATGCCAAAAGCATAGACACGGCACAGCGCGATTATCTGCCCGTCGCGGCAGTGGAACATCTGCAAAAGACACTGCCGGAAGGGGCTGTGTTCAACAGTTATAACTGGGGCGGCTATCTGGTGTGGGCGCTGCCGCAGGTGAAGGTGTTTGTGGATGGGCGCACCGATCTGTACGGGGATGCTTTCCTGACGGGCGATTATGTGACGGCGGCCAGTGGCAGCACGGGCTGGCGCGAGGTGTTTGAACGCCACGATGTAGCTTGGGTGTTCATCGAGAAGGACAGCGGGCTGGCGCAAATGCTCCGTGCCGAACCGGGCTGGCGCATTGACTACGAGGACGCG
This sequence comes from uncultured Chloroflexota bacterium, assembly GCA_903904765.1. Next base: position 4,249 of record CAIVEA010000899.1, on the reverse strand, counting down.
CTGGCAGTGATCTTTGTGCGCGAGGCGGTTGTCAATGGCTAAACGTTCTGCGGAGGCTGCGCCGATCTCGTTAGGGGCGCTGTTAGGGGATTTTCGCCTGCTGGTGCTGCTGTTTGTGGGGCTGCGCGTGCTATTGCTGCTGGCTTATCAACCGCTGACGGTGGGCGGCGTGGAACGCGGTGTGGGCGCTAGTGGCGATTTTCAGACCTACTATCAGATCGCCTCGCTTTCGGATACTGTCGGGTTGCCCCTGCGCGACTGGTGGAGCGAGTTCCCGCCGCTGTGGTCGTATACCTCGGTGGCGCTGTATCAGGCGGCGGGGCGCGGCGGGAATTATCCGGCGTTTGCGCTGTTGCTGGGGTTGGTGATGATCGCAGCGGATACGGGTTGCCTGATTTTGCTCCGGCGTATCGGGACGCGGGTGTATCGTGCCGAGACAGGCATGGCGCTGGCGTGGATATATGCGCTGCTGGTCGCGCCACTCGTCTTTAGCTACTGGACATTCGAGGGGTTGGTGACGTTCGCGCTACTGGCGGGCGTGTGGGCGCTGTTGAATGAGCGCGACGGGCGGGCAGGCGTGGCTTTCGGTGTGGGGGCGCTGGTCAAGTTCACGCCGGCACTGGCGTTGGGTGCGGCGTGGCGTTACCGTTCGTCACGGCGGGCGGCGGTTATCAGCCTGACGACGGCGTTAATCTTCGGCGGGGTGTTCGCTCCGTTTTTGCTGCAAAATGCACGGATGGCGTTGCCGTCACTCACCGCGCAATGGGGCAAAGCGTCGTATCAGTCGGTGTGGGCGCTACTGGACGGGAATTACCGCACGGGTAATTTCGGCCCGCTGGAGGATCGGCTTGATCCGGCGAAGGCGGGGGTGCTGACGGGCAATCCGGCGGTTGTCCCCGGTTGGCTGCGGTTGGGCTGCGCCGCTGCACTGGGGCTGTGGGTGTTCGTCCGCACCCGCCGTTATGACGAAAAAGGGCTGGTAGCCTTCGTGGGGGTGACGTTGCTCATCTTCTTCCTGCAATCGCAGGGTTGGAGTCCGCAGTGGCTGATGCAAATTATCCCCTTTGTACTGTTGTGCTTCCCGAATCGCAACGGTATCCTGATTGTGCTGGTGCTTAGCGGTGTGACGTTTGCCGAGTATCCGTTCCTGTGGTTGCGAACCGGCGACACGGGCGGGGTCATCAGCGGGGCGCTGGTGATGCCGTATGCGCTGCTGGTAGTGGCGCGGACGGCGCTGCTGGCGGGCGTGGCGGTGGGGCTATATCGCATCCTGCGGCAGCCGCGAGATCGGGATGGACGGGCGGGCTAAATCGGGTTTGGGTCTATAATCAAAAGTGATGTTCACTGAAGTTGTAATGATGTGAGGAGCAAGAGGAGTATATGGATGTCGCAAATGCGTCAGGAACTTGAGCTTGCGCGGGAATTGATCGCCGAAAAGCAGTTCGACAAAGCGCGGCTGCTGTTGCTGAAGATCAAAGACGATCCGACGGCTCAAAACTGGTTAAAGAAGTTAGAGTCACTGTCGCCTGCACCGACCACCGTCACCGCCACCGCAGAAGTGGCAGCGGCGGATGCGTGGCAGTATATGGCGCTGGAGGTGAAGCGTTCTTACGGGATTCAGTACAAGATCAACGGTGAAAGCAAACCGGAGTGGAAAGATCAACCGATTTACGTCCCGCTGAACACGCTAGGGCGCGAAGGCTGGGATTTGATCGGCTTTGAGACGGCTGCTGAGTTTTCAATGTACATCCTCAAGCGTCCGGGTGCGGGTGTTGTGCAGAAAGTGGATGTTTGGGATCAATAACTTGGACGCAGGTGATTACGCGGGTTGGAAGCGATCTTTTGGACTGTTTGCGGTGGTGGCGGTGGTCGCCGCTTTCGGAATTGTCTACGGCACGGTGGCTGCGCCCTCGTTCACCGATGCCTTTTATCATTTCAATGCCGCGCAGCGCCTCGTCAGTGGGCAAGGGCTGACTGATCCGTATTTGTGGACGTATATCGGCGCACCGGCGGTGCTGCCTGCTCCATCACATCTATACTGGATGCCGCTGACCTCGTTGGTGAGCGCCTTCGGCATGGCGCTGCTGAACTCGCCGGGCGTGTACGCGGCGGCACAATGGCCGCTGGCGCTGCTGCTGGCGGGGACGGCGCTGGTGGGGTTCGGTCTGGGTGCAAAACTGGGGGGCGGGCGGCGCACAGCATGGATGGCTGGTCTGCTGACTCTCGCCAGCGGGTTTTACACGCGCTTCTGGGGCAGCACCGACACCTTTGCCACCTATGCACTGCCCGCCGGATTCGGTCTGCTGGCGATGGGCTGGTTGGTGGCAGGGCAACGGCGCTGGCGGTGGGTGCTGGTGGCGGGCGTGTGTGCGGGGCTGGCACACCTGACCCGCGCTGACGGGCTGCTCCTGCTGCCAGTGGGCTGGTTGGCGCTGCTGTGGCCGGGGGACGGTGCGTGGCGCAAACGATTGGCGCTGGCGGCGCTGTTCACGCTGGGCTATGGTGTGACTATGCTGCCGTGGTTTGTGCGAAATCAGGCCGCTATTGGAACGCCGATGCCGTTGGGCGGGACGCAGGCCGTGTGGTTCACAACCTATGATGATCTGTTCAACTACCCGCCGGACTCCTCCCCGGCAGGTTTGTTTGCCGACGGTTTGAACACGTTCGCCGCCTCTCGCTGGGAAGCCCTGAGCAATAATCTAGGGACGTTCGTGGCGGTGGAAGGTCTGATCGTGATGACTCCGCTGATGTTGCTCGGTCTGTGGCGGCGACGGCAGAACCCATTTCTGCGCCCGTTCATCCTGTATGCGCTCGGCCTGCACCTTGCAATGACGTTCGTATTCCCGTTCCCCGGCTACCGGGGCGGCTTGCTGCATTCGGCGGCGGCGCTTGTCCCGTGGTGGGCGGCGCTGGGCGTGGTGGGGCTGGATGATGCACTGGCGTGGGCGGTGCGTCGTCGCCGCTGGAATAAGCGTTCCGCCACAGGGGTATTCTCGGCGGCGCTGCTGGCGGTGGCGTTATTCTTGAGCTTAATGACTATTTTGCCCAACCGTGTGATTTCGCATGAAGCGCCTGCCATCTACCCGCTGCTGCAAGCGCAATTGCCGCCGGATGCCCGCGTGATGCTGAATGACCCGGCGGCGCTGTACTATTACACGGGGATGTGGGGGGTGGTGCTGCCCAACGAAGCGCCGGATGTGATACCTGATATTGCGCGGCGTTATGGTGTGCGCTACCTTCTGTTAGAGAATGTGACGGCAGACGGAAGTGCTTCGAGCGCGGCCTCGCCCAAACTGTGGCCGATCTTGACTGATCTGCCGGATTTTCTAGTTCCAATTCCTTTGGAGCGCACCGATGTGAGGTTATATGAAATTCGCTAGTCTTCCGCGCAAACTGGAAATTGGCCTGCTGGTGCTGGCGGCGGCGCTGGTGTGGGTGTATGTGCGCGGTGCGCCATCCGGTTTCGCGTTGGATGACAGCTGGATACATCAAGTGTACGGGCGCAATCTGGCGGCAACCGGACAGTGGGCGTTCCTGCCGGATGTCCCTAGCGCAGCCTCCACTTCACCGCTGTTCACGGTGATACTCTCCTTCGGTTATGTGGTGGGTATACCCTACATGCTATGGACGCATCTACTCGGCGTGGTTGCCTTGTGGGTGAATGGTGTGCTGGCTGCGCGGATTATGGCGCGGTTTGTCCCCGACCAAAAGACGCTGCCGGTGCTGACGGGCTGCGCGATGGTGCTGGCGTGGCATCTGATCTGGGCGGCGGCTTCGGGCATGGAAACGATGATGTTCACCATGTTCACTTCGTTCATGTTGCTTCTGGCGCTGCGCGAAAGCGGCTTCCAATTGGGCAAACCACTGCTGAAGGTAAACCAGTCGCAACAAGCGTTACTTCAGCGGGCGATTTCATTCGGGGCGTGTGCGGGGTTGACGGTGCTGGCGCGACCTGAAGGCGCGGTGCTGACGGCGCTGATTGCGCTGTTCATAGTCATGTTGCGCCCTCAACGTTCGTGGACGTATTTCATGTTCTGGTCCATGATCGCGCTGGCGACTTTCAGCATGATTCTCATGCCGTATTTGATGCTCAACTGGCAACTGACGGGCGGTTTGCTGCCGGATACAGCGGCGGCGAAACAGGCGCAATTGGCGTTTCGCATCGAGGGAACAACGCTGCTCGAACGTATCTGGATGATGGTGTGGCCTTTGCTGGCGGGGGCGCAGTTCTTGCTTGTGCCGGGTGTGC
>CAIVEA010000898.1 GCA_903904765.1 uncultured Chloroflexota bacterium | reverse complement strand
TCCCTGTTCGGATTCGCCTCGCAAGTGTACATCAGCCGTCCTTTGCCGTGCAGGGCGAGGGTAAAATCCACCCGCTGAGTTTCTGATGCGGGCTGTTATAATGCCGCGCGGGCTGCTGCTAGAAGGTTTTATCTGTCTCTGATGAAATTCTTATACAACAGCGTTAATCTCCCCTGTCGCGCAGGAGTTCCTTCTCATCTAGGGAGGAGAATTGGTTAGTCATGATCGAAGTCCATAATCTAGTCAAGCAATACGGCTCGACAGTCGCGGTGAAAGGCATTTCGTTCACCGCGCAGCCGGGGCAGGTAACGGGTTTCCTCGGCCCGAATGGTGCGGGTAAAACCACCACCATGCGTATCCTGACCGGTTTTCTGCCGCCCACCGACGGCAAAGCCATCGTTGCGGGGTACGATGTGTTTGAGCAAAGCATGGAAGTCCGCAAGCGCGTAGGCTACTTGCCGGAAAGCGTGCCGTTGTACCGCGACATGACCGCCCTCGGCTACCTGATGTACATGGCGGAAATTCGCGGTGTGCCGAACCGCAAGCAGAAGGCGCAGGAAGTGTTGGAACGGGTGCTGCTGGGCAAACGCGCTCACAGCCACATTCGCACCCTCTCCAAAGGTATGCGCCAGCGCGTGGGCTTGGCGCAGGCGCTGCTGCACGACCCGCAGGTACTCATCCTCGACGAACCAACCATTGGCCTCGACCCGATTCAGGTACTCGAACTGCGCGATTTGATCCGCGAATTGGGACGCAGCCATACGGTGCTGTTCAGCACGCACATCCTGTCGGAAGCCGAACAGATTTGCAACAGCGTGGTGATCTTGAATCAGGGGAACGTGGTGGCGCAGGGTGCGCCCGGCGAACTCCGCAGCACGCTGGAACGCGGCGGTCGCGTGATGGTGCGTGCAAATGCCCCCGCCGAAGCCGTGCTGCCCGTCATTCAGGCGCTGCCAGAAGTGGCACATGCCGAGCTTTCGGCAGAGAGCATCGTGGCGCTACCCGCCCGCCCCGAAGCTGATCCGCGTCCGGCCATCGCCCGCGCGGTCATCGAAAAAGGCTGGGATTTGATCGAACTGCGTCCGCTGGCTGTGAATCTGGAAGAAATCTTCCTCGAACTCACGCGGCAGGAAACCGCTGCGGAAGAAGCGCCCGCGCAACCGACGGAAGATGAGGTGGCTTCATGAGACAGACTTTTGCCGTATTCAAGCGCGAAATGGGAGTGTACTTCCGTTCGCCCATCGCGTATGCCATTTCGTTCGCGCTGCTCCTGTTCTTCGGCCTGTTGTTCAGCAACGCGCTGAGCAGCGCCAACCAGCAGCAGCAGCCGGCATCGGGCGTGAACTTCGTCCCGAACCTGCTCACCTTCCTGATGTTCTTGGTCGCCCCGCTGCTGACCATGCGCCTGATCGCGGAAGAAAACCGCGAAGGCACGCTGGAAGTGCTGATGACCATGCCCATCCGCGAGTCGCAGTTCATCCTCGGCAAGTATCTGGCGGTGTGGGCGTTCTACACCATCCTGTTGCTGCTGACGGTGATCTATCACATCATCGTTACCACCGTCGGTATCCCGGATAACGGGCAGGTACTCGGTATGTACTTCGGCGCGTGGCTGTACGGCGGCGCGACGCTGGCGGTGTGCATGATCTGGTCGGCCATGTTTGAAGATCAGATCGTGGCGGCCTTCTTCGGCGCAGGCACCATTCTGCTGCTGTATCTAGCCGATATTGCCGCAAACTGGGCCAGCAGCCTGCCAGATGCCAATCTGTCCGCCACGCTGTCGGGCATCATCAACGAACTGGGTCTGCAAGCGCACTACGAAGCCACCCTGTTGCAGGGCATCGTGCGTGCTGAGGACGTTCTGTATTTCGTCTTTTTGATCGTCGGCGCGTTGTTCATCACCACGCGCATTGTGGAAGTAAGGCGGTGGCGCTCATGAGCACTCCCAATCCCGATCCGAATATGGTGCAGCCGATGGGCGAACAGGAGCCGTTTATCCCGCCGTCATGGATACTGGGTCTGGCGGGCATCGGCCTGCTGGTCGCGCTGGTCGTCCGGTTCACGCAGGCGCAGTTTGGTGTGATCGGCTGGGGCGGTCTGGCG
>CAIVEA010000897.1 GCA_903904765.1 uncultured Chloroflexota bacterium | reverse complement strand
CCGCCAGTACATCGTTGCCATCTACTGCAACGGCGCTCATGCCATAGGAACGGGCGCGTTCCGCCATGTTGGTGTTGCGCGTGGCATACGAGAAGGCGATTTCGGTGGCGTACATATTGTTCTCGCACACGAAAATCACGGGTAAATCCCAGATGGTCGCCAGATTCAGCCCTTCGTGGAATGCGCCGTTGTTGCTCGCGCCGTCCCCGAAGAAGGCCACGCCTACCGCGCCCGTGTTCATCAGCTTGGCGCTGTAGCCTGCGCCCGTCGCCTGCAAGATGCACGGCCCGACGATGCCACTCGTCCCCATCATGCCCACTTCCGGCGAGAACAGGTGCATACTGCCGCCGCGCCCGCGTGAGCAGCCCGTCACGCGCCCGAATAGCTCCGCCATCACCTCACGCGGCGGCACCCCTTTGGCGAGGGCGTGACCATGCCCGCGATGGGTGCTGAACACCGAGTCCTTCGCGGTCAGGTGGGCGCATACGCCGGTAGCAATCGCCTCCTCGCCCACGTAGGTATGACAGGCTCCGTGAACGAGTCCGGCCTGATGCGCTTTCGCCAGCTGTTCTTCCGTCCGGCGGATTTCAAACATCTGGCGATACAGGGCTAAATACTGTTCTTTGCTCAAATCAGCCATCGTACAGCACTCCAAACTTTCTGAATGACACGACACACACAGAAATCGCTGCGCGTTTTACGCTTGATTCTCCACGAACCGCGCCAGTTTCGCCTTGAATGCGGGGCGCTCCAGCACGGCCTTGTTGATGACGTTATCCGGCACTTCGCCGCGTGCCGCCTGCAAAATCCCCCGCGCCACCTGCTCCCCACCCGCCTTCCACACATCGGCGGTGGCCGGCGCGAAATGCGGCGTGAGCAGCACATTGTCCAGCGTCACCAGCGGGTCGCTGACGGGCAGCGGTTCGACCTCAAACACGTCCAGCCCTGCGCCAGCGATGCGGCCTTCGCGCAGCACTTCCACCAGCGCGGCCTGATCCACCAGCGCCCCCCGCGCCACATTCACAAAATACGCGCCCGGCTTCATCATCCTCAGATGGGCGGCGGTAATCATGTGGTATTTGTCCGGCGTGAGGCTGGCATGGACGCTGACCACATCGGAGTCGCGCATCACCCGTTCCAGCGTGGTCAGTTCCACGCCCAGCGCGGCGGCCTGGGCGGGGTCGGCATGGGGCGAATAGGCGATCACGCGCATCCCGAAGGGCGCGACCAACCGCACCAGTTCGCGCCCGCTGGCTCCCAACCCGATGATGCCCAGCGTCTTATGCTCGATCTCCATGCCCATCACCTGCGGTTGCAAATCCCAGCGTCCGGCGCGAGTGAGCTTGTCGGAAGCCATCAGCTTCTTCGCCAGCGCCAGTATGAACATGAGCGCGGTGGAGGCGGTGGAATGATTGAGCGTGTTGGGCAGGTTGAACAGCAGCACATCATGATCGGTGCAAGCCTGCACATCAATCTTGTCGTAGCCCGCGCCCGCCCGCCCGATCACCGTCAGGTCGCGCACACCTTCCGCGAAGGCGCTGGCGCGGATATACGGACGCAGCACGATCAGCCCGTCAATCCCGCGCAGGTGCGCCGGCTTGAGTTCCATCGAGTACAGGTCGTCCCAGTAGGACGGGTCGTTGGCGCGGGGCGCGTGGTCGGTGATGTAGTGATGGTCAATGTACGGGCAGGTTTCAATTGCGCTGAAGCCGATGTCGCCATAGGCGCTCTGCCCGTGTTCGTTCAAATAATCGCCCGTGATGGCGAGGCGAAACGTTGGCATGAAGCTACCCCTTCGACATATCGCGTTTCTGATTGATGTCCGACACTTCGATATGCACAT
>CAIVEA010000896.1 GCA_903904765.1 uncultured Chloroflexota bacterium | reverse complement strand
GCGGCCGCGATTCGCGGCATGGCCGCAGACAGTGGTGTGACAATCAATGTCTGTGAAGAGTTTTCTGAGCGTCTGCCATTCGAGAGTAACAGCTTCGACGTCGTGTTTGCGCGGGCAGTGCTGCATCACACAAACGACCTGAAGTCAGCCTGCGCCGAATTCCTTCGCGTACTCAAGCCGGGCGGTATCATGTTGGCCGTACGTGAGCATGTCATTTCGGACAAGGCGGATCTGCCAGCCTTTTACGACATTCATCCGCTACACCACCTCTACGGTGGCGAAAATGCATTTCTGCTCGCCGAGTACGAGGCAGCCATTAGTGAAGCGGGCTTTACCGGTTTGCAAACGATATCGCCTTGGCATAGTGCCATCAACTTTGCACCCTATACGCTTACCACCTTGCAACAAGCCATTGCCGACAAGCTTGGCGGGATGACATCGCTGGTCAGAGGCTTGTTCAAAATCCCCGGTGTCTGGCCGGTGGCGCGCGCGTTGCTAGCGATCACTGATCGTCGCCCGGGCCGACTCTATTCCTTCGTGGCCTCCAAGCCGGCAGTATGAAGACCTACTGGGTTACCGGCGCACGCGGATTCATCGGACGACATCTTTCCCGGCGCCTTGCGTCCGATGGTTATCGCGTGGCCGGGCTGGGACATGGTGCATGGCCTGCAGAGGAGGCAGCAGAGTGGGGGCTGGCTTACTGGCTTAATGGTGACGTAAGTGCCAGCAATCTTGCCCAGATGCATACCGAACTGGGCGAGCCGGAGGGTATTTTTCATTTTGCTGGTGGGTCTTCGGTCGGTGCTGCATTGGCCAACCCGCATGAGGATTTCAAGCGTACGGTCGGTAGTACTGCCGATCTGTTGGAATGGATCCGGCAGCACTGTCCAAATGCTCCGCTGATTGCAGTGTCGAGCGCAGCCGTCTATGGTGCTGGGCACGATGGTTTGATCCCGGAGGATGTTCGTCTGACACCATATTCACCTTACGGCACGCACAAGCTCATGATGGAAGAGTTGTGTCGTTCCTATGCTGTGAACTTCGGTATGTCGATTGTCTTGCCGAGGTTGTTTTCGGTGTACGGTCCTGAACTCAAGAAACAACTCCTTTGGGATACTTGCAACAAGCTGGCAACACAAGGCGAAGCCAAGCTCGGCGGATCTGGCCAAGAGTTGCGGGACTGGACTCATGTATCCGATGTCGTTACGGCCTTGGCGGGGTTGCTTGCTTTTGCTGATACGACGGCACCGGCCCTGAATATTGCAACCGGCCGGCCGGCTCCGGTTCGCGAAGTTGTGGCGGCGCTCGCACGCGCCTGGTCGTCAGCTACTCCGCCGCGCATCGAATTCAGCGGCCAGTCGCGCGCAGGCGATCCCTACAGCCTGTGTGCCGATGTTTGCCGGCTTGGTGCTCTGGGCATGTCCTGCGGAGCATCGGTGAGCGATGGCATTGAAGAATACGTGCAGTGGTTTCGTGCACAGAAGGGCCGCACTTGATCAGGGTAGCGTTCACGTTGATCGGCGGCAAGAACTGGACCGGCGGCTACAACTACCTTCTCAATTTGCTTCGGGTAATCACCGCGCGTCGCTCCGGTGCCGTGCAACCCGTCCTGTTCTTCGGGACCGACATAGATGCAGATGAGGCACGTCCGTTCGAGTCCATCGGGGGCATCGAAGTCGTGATATCGCCTGAATTCAATGCGGCCCGGCGCAGCACCTCGTTGCTGCGTAGCCTAGTGCTAGGCGCTGACCCGTCGACGCGGCGCATGTTTCGGGAGCACCGCATAGATGTTGTGTTCGAGAACGCTCAGTTTCACGGTGCGCGACTCGACATCCCCGCGATCGCCTGGATCCCCGATTTCCAACATCGTGAACTGCCGCAACTTTTCTCACGCACTGCATGGTGGAAGCGAGAGCTCGGCTTTCGTGCCCAGATCGCTGCTGGCCGGACCATCATGCTCAGCAGTGGCGATGCGCGCGACGCCTGTGAGCGCCACTATCCGTCCACCATCGGACGCACCCACTTGGTACGGTTCGCGGTTCCTTCGGCCGGCCGGCCCGATGCAGCCGCGATCCACTCCGCGCGTGAAGCCCATGGCCTGCCGAAACGCTACTTCTACATGCCGAACCAGTTCTGGCAGCACAAGAACCATTTGCTGGTCATCGAGGCCGTTGCCCTGTTGAAACAAGCCGGCCATCCCATCGTCGTGGCTGCATCCGGTAAGCAACTCGACCCCTACAGACCCGATCACTTCGCACGTGTCACCGCACGGATCGCTGCAGCCGATATAACCGATCAGTTCCGCCTGCTGGGTCTGATTGCCTACGAGCACGTGGCGCCACTTATGAGCGGCAGCGTGGCGCTGCTTAACCCTTCGCTATTTGAAGGATGGAGCACCACCGTCGAAGAGGCCCGCGCCTTGCAGGTGCCGATGGTATTGTCCGATCTCGCGGTCCATCGAGAGCAAGCCAGCGGCTTGGCGCGTTTTTTCGACCGCACAAACGCTCGCTCGCTGGCAGATGCCCTGCTAGCCGTCTGGGAGGGTGAGAATCCCTTGCTGTCTTTCGAGACGCAGGGTCTTCCTCCCCAGGATCCCGTGCAGCGCTTTGCTGACGATTTCGTTGACCTCGCGCTGCGCGTGGTCGATGAACACCGACATTCGTCGAAAGCCACTTCGTGAAGATCAGCATCATTACCGTCGCCTACAACAGCGCGGATACCATCGCCGAGACTATGGATTCGGTCGCAAAGCAGACCTACGCCGACTTGGAGCACTTAGTAGTTGATGGTGCGTCCATGGACGAAACAGTGAAGATTGCGCAGGCACACAGCACATCCTTTACACGCATTACTTCCGAGCCCGACAAGGGTATTTACGACGCGATGAACAAGGGACTGGGATACGCCACAGGCGATATCGTATGCTTCCTGAACGCCGACGATGCCTACGCGGACCCAGAAGTGCTGTCGCGCGTGGCGCATGAGATGCAGCAATACGGGCTTGATGCACTTTTTGGTGATGTAGTGTTCTTCAATCCCTGTGCACCGGAACGCAATGTCCGCCGTTACCGATCCGACCGTTTTTGTCCCGACCGTTTGGCCTATGGTTGGATGCCCGCGCATCCGGCGCTGTTCATGAAGCGCAGCGTTTACCAGAAGCTGGGCGGTTTTCGCACTCACTTCCGCATTGCAGGTGATTTCGATTTCGTTGTCCGAGCCTTTGCCCATGGACAGCTCAGGTACCGGCATCTACCGCAGATCATGGTGCGCATGCAGTCCGGAGGGGTTAGCAATGCGGGGCTGCGTAGTAAGTGGCTGCTCAACCAAGAGGTGCTGCGCTCGTGTCGCGAGAACGGCATCAGTACCAACATCTTCAAGATCCTTTCCAAGTACCCGGCTAAGCTGATGGAGTTCCTTCGACCATGACCGTTCTGGTCACGGGCAGCACGGGCCTGGTGGGCTGTGCTCTGGTTCACCGCCTGGCTCAATTGGCAGCTTATCCTGTACGAGCCGCATCGCGGGCCGTCGACATCGCTCCCGTGCCTAGCGTGGAACGTCAAACCATTCCACCGCTCGGGTTGGATGCCGACTTCGGACCCATGCTTAGTGGGGTGCGCGTCGTGGT
>CAIVEA010000895.1 GCA_903904765.1 uncultured Chloroflexota bacterium | reverse complement strand
TGCAGTGGGCGCACCATCCAGCACGAGTGCGCTCAAAGGGACGCTACTCAGAGCGCCGTAAATGGTCATCAGATCATTGAATACCCAGCCGATGGGCTGTCCCGTGACCGGATCGGCCAGTAGTACCCACGGGTAATACTCGCTGCGCCCAATGACCGGATAGCGCGTGCCGACTGTGATCTGACCGAGCAGCGTGGCGTTGACATCGGTGTTGGCGCGGAGGTTGGCTTGACCGATGGCCTCCGCCGTCACTTCGCTTTGACCGGATACCGCCGCTGGCAGCATCCATAACACCAGTACCAGCAGGAACAACATGCCGTAAGATGCGCGTTTCATCGTGCCCAACCTGTATCGCCCTGATTTTCACGGGGCGCATTATAGCATGAGCCCCTTAGACGAAAGCGACGATTACCCGGCGGTGTGGGGTGCGGCAGAGCAGCGCGGTGCTGCCCTGCCCGGATGTGGAACTCAGGTGGTGGCGATGCGCTGTGCGGCTTTGAGCGTGTTGGCGAGCAGCATGGTGATGGTCATCGGGCCGACACCGCCCGGTACTTTGGTGATCGCTCCGGCTACGGTGACGGCGCTGGCGAATTCGACATCACCCACGTATTTGTAGCCTTTTTCTTCTGCCGGATCGTCCACTTTGTTCGTGCCGACATCAATGACTGCCGCGCCCGGTTTCAACCAACTTCCTTTGACAAATTCCGGCTGACCGATGGCAGCAATCACAATATCGGCCTGCGCCACGATGTCCGCGATGTTGCGGGTGCGGCTGTGGCAGACAGTGACGGTGGCGTTGGCTTTCATCAGCATGAGTGCGACGGGCAGGCCAACGATATTGCTGCGCCCGATGACGACGGCGTTCGCACCTTCGGTTTTTACGCCCGCTTCTTTCAGCAGCACCATGCAACCGGTGGGCGTGGCAGGCGTGAACAGCGGTTCGCGGCCTTTCATGCCCAGCATGCCGATATTGATGGGGTGGAAACCGTCCACATCTTTCTCAAGGCTGACGGCACGTAGCACCCGTTCTTCGTCAATATGCTTGGGCAGGGGGAGTTGTACCAGAATGCCGTGAATGCGCGGGTCTGCATTCAGCCCGGCCACCACATCTTCGACTTCCTGCTGCGAGCTATCAGCCGTCAGGAAATGGGCGACAGAATGAAACCCGACCTTTTCGCAGGCGCGGCGCTTCATACGGACATATTGTGCGGAAGCCGGATTATCACCGGCCAGCACCGCACCCAGACCGGGCGGGTAGCCATGTTGCTCTTGAAATGTTTTGGCAGCAGCTGCGATTTCGCCCTGCATCCGATCGGCAACGGCTTTGCCGTCAATAATGGTTGCACTCATGTCAGGGATACCTTTCTACGGGAAAGAACAGTTTATTGGAAGCATAGCACACCCCGTAAACGTAAACGAGTGATGAAGATCACGCTTGCGCGTTGATGAATTGTCAACGCATTTGAACAAGTTGCGGACAAAAAAATCGCTCATCATCAAGTAACATAGTTAAAGGGAAAAATGGCGAAATACGCCTACTGACGACCACTAACCGCAATCCAAAACCTGTGGATGAAGGGTTAAGGCAATGGCAGATCGAAACAAACACCAAACGACTCACCAGCAAGGTCAAGCACTGATCGAATATGCGCTTATCCTTGTGCTGGTAGTCATGGCTCTGACGGCGGCAGTGATTGCTACTGGCCCGGCACTGGGCAACATCTTCAGCAACACGGTGTATAACCTTGTTGGCATTACCGGAACGCCGCAGAACATCCAGACGATGGGTGGGCCGGATGCGTTCTGGAAGACGGTGACGGCGGTGGCGTTGAACCCGCCGCAAGATCGCGGCTTCCCGCCGAACCCGCCGCAGCCGCCTACTGCGTCGCCGACCAACGGGCCGTCGCCCACGCCCACGCCG
>CAIVEA010000894.1 GCA_903904765.1 uncultured Chloroflexota bacterium | reverse complement strand
TTTCAATGTGTTCAGGATTGCTCACCATTTGCCACTTGCCTCAAAAACAAGTGGACACAGCTTGCGCTGTGTCCCTACACAAACAAAGAAAATGGAACGGTAGCCTCCCCGTAGGCCAAGCAGAGGCGGAGCATCCTGCCGCCGCACAGGTTCCCCTGTTACAATCCCCCGTATGATGACCTTCACCCGCTGCCTGATCGTCGTATTGCTGCTATGTCTGCCTGTCCTCGTGCAGGCTGTCCCGCTGGATTTAGCGGATGCCACCGTGAGCGCCAGCACGTTAGATGGCCTGCGATTGCGGGCTGCCCCTTCCGAAGAAGCCGCCATACTGGAAGTGCTGCCCGCCGCCGCGCCGCTGATGTTAGTGGGGCGTGACGAGTCCGGCGCGTGGCTGCAAGCCTATGCACCGGATGGGCGCGTTGGCTGGGTGGCGGCGGCCTATGTGGATGTGGTGCTGGATGTAAATTTGCTGCCCACCCTCATCTCCGGCAGCGCCCTGTATCCGCGCCTGCGTTTAGGCGAATGGGTGGCGGAGAATGTGCGCTCGCTGTATCAGGCGGGACAAACGCTGGGCAATCACGGTGATCGGGTGGCGAAAGTGGGTGACAGCATCACCGTATCCGCCAATTTCCTGTACCCGATAGCCGATGGCTTCTACGAAGTGAGCGAGTATCCGTACTTGCAAACCGTGATTGACCGCTTCGCCGCCATCCCTGCCTCGTCGTTCAGCCGCACCTCGCTGGCGGCAGGCGTGGGCTGGAATAGCACCACTGTCCTCAATCCGGCCTATGCCGACCCCACCCCATGCTTGGTGGGCGAAGTACCGCTGCTGTGCGAATATCGCCTGCTCAAACCCGCGTTCGCCATCATCATGTTCGGCACAAACGATGTCGGCTTGATCCCGCTGGAATCCTACCGCCGCCACATGGACGACATCATCCGCTTTACGCTCGGACAGGGCATCATCCCGCTGGTCAGCACCATCCCCGATAGACGCGACCACACCGAAGAAATCGCTCTTTTCAACCGCGCTCTGATTGGGCTGGCGCACGCCTACGCTATCCCGCTGATAGACTACGCCGCGCCCATGCAAACGCTGCCGGAAGGCGGCCTGACGCTGGACGGTGTACATCCGTCCTCACCTGCGCGGGGCTACAAAGGCTCGGCGGATTTCCGCGCTGGCAACCTCGACGCGGGCTATGTGGTACGCAACCTGACGGCGCTGCTGATGCTGGATGCAGTGCTGGATGCGCTAGGCAAAGAATAAAAAACTGATAAAGCTCAACACATTCTCAATAATTCTATATGGCGAATGGGATTACAATAGAGTTTGAAACCAGATTATGGACAGTCGGTTAAAGTCGGTTGCTAACAGGATTCAACATGGATCTGGCTCACATTGTTGTCATTGGCTCTCTGGTTTTTCAGGCCATCGTCGCCCTATTCGCTCTTCGCCTGATCCGCGTCAGTGGCAACAAGATGGTCTGGATTATCCTGTCTGTCGCCAGCATTTTGATGGCCTATCGCCGTTGGGTTGCCCTGCGTAATTCGTTCCCCCCGCTTTCACGTAAATTGGATGTGGAAGGCGAACTAACCACCCTCATCATTTCGCTGCTCATGCTGGCAGTAGTAATAGGCATTCATCGGCTGCTGTTGAACATACGCACCACTGAAGGTGCCCATCGTGCCAGTGAAGAACGCTTCCGCGCCATGTACGAGCAGTCGCCGGTGGGGATCGCGCTGGCTGACCTGAACGGCAGTCATATCGAGGCGAATCCGGCGCTCCAGCAGATGCTGGGGTATAGTGCCGACGAGTTGTATCCCAAAACGTTCAACGAGATCACCTACCCACCGGATTTACCCGTACTGCAATGGGCGGGTGAAGATGTGCGCCGGGGGAAGCGCGTCACTTACGATGCCGAAAAGCGTTATGTCCGCAAAGACGGAACCCCGCTGTGGGTGCGCGTCAGCGGCAGCTCGCTGGTGGACGAAAACGGCAAATCAAGCGCAATTCTGGTGATGGTGCAGAATATTGCCGAACGCAAATCCACCGAAGAACAGTTACGCAATAGCGAAGAACGCTACCGGCAGATGGTGAACACCTCTCAGGAAGGTGTGTGGGTGATTGACCAGCAGGCTAACACCACCTTCGTCAACCAGAAGATGGCGGAGATGATGGGCTACACGCAGGAGGAAATGCAGGGCAAGCACCTGTTCTACTTCATGACCGATGCCATGCGCGAAGAAGCACAGCGGAATCTGGCGGAACGGGAACAGGGCATCAGCGCCCAGCACGATTTCTGCTTCCAGCGCAAGGATGGACGCGCCCTGTGGACGATTGTCTCGACCAATGCGCTCACGAATGACAAAGGCGAGTATCTGGGCGCGCTGGCAATGATTACCGACATCAGCGAACGCAAACGCATTGATGATGAACTGCGCCGTTCGGAGGCCAATCTACAGGCCATTTTCAACAGTCTTTCCGCCGCGATTTTCCTGCTGGATGCCGATCAGCAGATCGTGGCCTTTAACCGGGCGGGCGCGGACTGGGGTGTGATGCTGAACGGGCATGAGCTGCAACTAGGCAGCACACTGCAAGAACATTTGCCGAGTGATGTTTACCACAAGTTTGACGATCACTTCCGCATGGCATTGAATGGTCAATTCGTCATGGTGGAAAGTGCGGTTGGCCTGTACGGGAACAAGCGACAAGTCGAGTTCCGTTATGTGCCTGTCGTGACCAGCCAGCATGAGTTCATCGGCGTGTGCCTGATGATCGAGGACATCACCATGCGTAAGCAGGCCGCGCAGCAGGCGGCTGATCTGGCGTTGGAAAAAGAGCGCCTGAATATCCTGACCGAGTTCATCGCAGTCGCCTCACACGAATTCCGCACCCCCTTGAGCATCATCAACAGTTCCGCCTACCTGCTGCGCCGCGCTACCGACCCGGAACGAATGCGCCCCCGAATTGATAGCATCGAAGAACAATCCAATGCCATACTGACGCTGGTGAACGCGATGGTGACGATGGTGGATACGGATCGGGTCACATTCGCTAGGGAGGCCATCACCCCGCAGCAACTGGTGG
>CAIVEA010000893.1 GCA_903904765.1 uncultured Chloroflexota bacterium | reverse complement strand
TTCTCGGCGCTGCTGGCGCTCTCGCTGTACCTGCCGCTGATGGCTGGACAGCTTTCGCTCGCCAGCCCCGCCTTCTACGCCATCGGCGGCTATATCGCGGCGGTGCTGTCCACGCAGGTCTTTCCGGTGGAGTCCGGCACGCCCTTCCCGCTGGAGCGCCTGCTGCTGGAAATGCTGATCGCAGCCGCCGTCAGCGGGGTGCTGGCGCTGCTGGTCGGCCTGCCTGCGCTGCGGTTGCGCGGGGTGTATCTGGCGCTGGCGACGATTGCGCTAGTCGAGATCGTGCGCGTCCTGTCGCTGAATCTGGAGATCACAGGCAAAGCGATTGGCATCTTCGGCATCCCGCAGCCGTTTGCGACCAAACTGGACTACCTGTGGATTAGCGGCCCGCTGCTGCTGGTGAGCGCCTTCCTTGTCTACCGGCTGGAACACAGCCGCATGGGACGGGCGTTCGCCGCCCTGCGCGAAGACGAACTGGCGGCGGGCGCGATGGGCATCAACCCCACCACCACCAAACTGCTGGCCTTCGTCCTCGGCGCGATGCTGGCGGGCGTGGTCGGCGCGGTCAGCGCCCATTTCCTGAACACATGGAATGCGCGGCAGGGGACGTTCGATGCCAGCATCCTGATTCTGGCCTACGTCATCATCGGCGGATCGCGCACCTTCCTCGGCCCGATTATCGGCGGGCTGCTGCTGACGGCGTTGCCGGAAGTGCTGCGGGCGCTGGCGGGTGTGCCGGGGCTGCCGTCGCTGGCGGTCAGTTTCTTGCAGGATGGTCGCCTGATTATCTACGGCGTGCTGATCGTCCTTTCCACGCTGTTCTTCCCGCAGGGACTCATCACGTCGTCGCTGCTGCGGCGCTGGAATCGGAAGGGGCGGGCATGAACGCGCTCTTGCAGGTGGACGGACTCACGCGGCGCTTCGGCGGGCTGGTCGCTGTCAACAACGTCTCGTTCGAGGTGGCGGCGGGTGAAATCTTCGGCCTGATCGGACCGAACGGCGCGGGCAAGACCACCCTGTTCAACCTGATTACCGGACTCACGCCGCCCAGCAGCGGGCATCTGCGCTACAAAGGCGCGGACATCACCACCGCCAAACCGCATCAAATCGCGGCGCGGGGAATCGCCCGCACCTTCCAGAATATCCGCCTGTTCAGCAACTTGAGCGCACTGGATAACATCCGCATCGCCCGTCATGTGCATACCCGCAGCGGGGTACTATCCGGCGTGCTGCGAACGCCCGCCGCCCGCCGTGAAGAACAGGCCGTACATGAACGGGCGCTGGAATTGCTGCGGCTGGTGCATCTGGAACAACGGGCGAACGAAGCGGTAGGCGGCTTTTCGTATGGCGATCAACGGCGGCTGGAAATCGCACGGGCGCTGGCACTCGCGCCGGAACTGCTGCTGCTGGATGAGCCGGGGGCAGGCATGAACACCAACGAAAAAGCCGCCCTGAGCGACTTCATCCGCCACATCCGCGAACAGTTCAACCTGACGATTGTGCTGATCGAGCATCATGTCCCGCTGGTGATGGGGCTGTGTGACCGCATCGCCGTGCTGAACTTCGGTGAATTGATCGCGCTGGGCAGTCCGGCGCAGGTGCAAAATGATCCGGCTGTGATCGAAGCCTATCTGGGAGAATGACCGTGACCACCCCTGTGCTGGACATCCAACAGTTGAGCGTGGCCTATGGTGCGGTGCAGGCGCTACAGGCGGTTTCGCTCACCGTACATGCAGGGGAGATCGTCACGCTGCTGGGCGCGAACGGCGCAGGCAAAAGCACCACGCTACGCGCCATCTCGCGCATCATCCACGCGCAATCCGGCAGCCTGCGCTATGAAGGCCGCGACCTGCGCGATCTGCGCCCGGACGAGGTGGTGAAGGCCGGAATCGCTCACGTCCCCGAAGGGCGGCGCGTGCTGACTCGCTTGAGCGTGGAGGACAACCTGCGACTGGGGGCGTATGTGCGCTCCGACAAGGCGGGCATCGCGGACGATCTGGAACGCACCTTCGCGCAGTTCAAACGGCTGGCGGAACGGCGCAAGCAGTTGGCCGGCACGCTCTCCGGCGGCGAACAGCAAATGCTGGCGATTGCCCGTGCATTGATGAGCCGTCCGCGCCTGCTGCTGCTGGACGAGCCGAGTCTGGGACTCGCACCGATCATCGTGCGCGAAATCTTCGCCATCATCCGCGACCTGAACGCCGCTGGAACGACGATTCTGCTGGTGGAGCAGAACGCGCAACTGGCGCTGAAAACCGCCACACGCGGCTATGTACTGGAGGCAGGCAGCATCACCCTCAGCGGCAGCACCGCCGAACTAGCCGCCGATGACCGCGTGCAAAAAGCCTATCTGGGCTGAACTGCCCTGCACACATCCCACAATTTCAGACGTTTCTGGCCTCGCCTATAACTTCATGCCGTTTGTTATGAAAAATTAATACACTACACTCAGCAAAGGCCAGCATACAGCATTCACAGAATGGGGATTCCATGATTCAGTCGGATTATCGCAAGCATTTTGAAGATCGCAAACGGCGCACGCTCATCATGAATGGCGCGGTGGTCAACTCGGCGCTGTCTCAATCGCTGCTCAAAATCGCTTTCCTGAACGAGCCGGAAGGTGTGGCGGCTTTCGGGGACGCACTGGCCGCCGGTTGGCCGGTGCTGCTGGATATGGGCGCAACGTATGGCACAGCCTTCGTGGATGCGGTGCGGCCCGATGTGGGGATGGCACGGGGCGAATCCGGGCAGATGGTCACGGTTTCGATGGTAGCCCGCCTGAGCGACGCGCTGGAATGGATAGATAAAAGCCGTTTACACCCCGCTGTGACACAGGCGATTGAAGCGGGCGGGCTGCAACTACTGCGCAGCGTGTTGTTTGTGCGCTTTCCCGCCAATGAAACCGGATTGGCGCTGGGTAAACATTGTGTGAACGAAGATGGCGAGATTCAGGTGTTCTGCTGCCCGGAGGACGATCCGGTGCTTCACTATCTGCGGACGACCCACAACATTCGCTATTTTGATGTGCGTTCCTCGAATATCACAGGCAACCCTGAAGAACCCTTCGCTCCCGGCGCGGTGGAATATGCCTGCGCCATCGCCGCGCCCATCGTCGCCGTGCATTCTTTGGCCGCGCTGGAAGCCCAAATCATAGATCAGGCGATGCATAAGAACGGGTTGCTACGGCAGATGCGTCGTAAACGGTTCGGGTCATTCCCCATCGTGCGCCTCAGCCAGACGGATGTGGATACAACGCTGCCCCCCATCCTCTCGATTGTCCGTTCAGGCAATACCACCCCGGAAACGGTGACTCGCCTCGTGGTCGGCGCTTTTCCCGGCGCACGGGTGCTGTATGTGGAGGAAAAGCGCAGTCACCAGCGCCACGAGTACGAATCGCCCTGTACCGAACCGCTAGCGATTCAGCGCGATCTCATCCGCGCCGCCCGCGAAACCGCTGTTGATCTGGACGCAT
>CAIVEA010000892.1 GCA_903904765.1 uncultured Chloroflexota bacterium | reverse complement strand
GCTGCTGGCGCTGGGCGGCAGCACGCCTTCGTTATAGTGCAGGCCGGTGCAGTCGAAATAGGCCGCCGCGCCCGCCGTTTTCATCTGCTGAATGAAGATGTTATCGTCGCAACCGTTGGCAGTGCATACGCCGCCGAAATAGCCCGTCGGCGCGGGTGCGCCGCTGATGACCATCACCTTCGCGTCGACGGCTTTGATAGCCGGATACGCCGCCTTCAGCAGGTTAGTGTAATTCGTCCCGTTGATCTGTCCGGCAGGCCATTCTTGGTCAATGTTTGGCTCATTCCAGACTTCGATGGCATCGGGATGTAGCGCCGCCACAGCGCCCACATAGGCCGCATAGTCGGCGTAAAACTGCGTGGGATTGGCGGCCAGCGCGTTCTTATCCCCGATGATGCTCAGCAGCACCTTGAAACCGTGATTGCGGGCGTGGGTGATGACATTTTGCGCGTCGGCGGTGGAATTGTTCGCCGGACGGCTGATCTGCATCTTCATCCACTTCATCTTGGCGGCCTGCATCTCCGCCGGATGCGAAAAATCGAGGATTTGCCCGCCCAGTTCAAAACCGGAAGCAGATTGGGCATCGGCAACACCCGGTAGTAATAGAACGAGGCAGAGAACAGCGATCAACCAGCGGTACAAGACACTCTCCTTAATCGTGCATCTTGTTTCTCATCTTCCCACTGTAGCCCCAATATAGCCGCCTGAACATGGGAAATTCCGTCCACCGTGACAGCCTGTGTTGTGTGAATATCTTCGCAAAATACATTCTCATATATTCGTCAAATAAAAGGTGTGTGTGTTGTTTGTATGTTGCAAGGAATATGAACTACACTTTCCGAAGTTGGTAAAGCAATACTCTTTGTTATGTCACTGCGTCGTGCTGCTCACGGGAAGGATTTCCCGGCAACATATAAGCCGATGCAGAGCAAAGCAGGGAGTATGTGTGTTTGTGAAAATTGTGCAAGGTCTCTGCAAGGTGGGGTTACTGTCGTCCGGCAGATGATTTGAACACGGTCGGTTCGCAAATCCGCTGGTGAGTTTTGGGGGCAGGCTATGAGTTATCGTCAACGTTTATTCATCGCTGTTTGTACGGTGCTGGTCGTGGGGATTTTCTCCGCGAATATCCTCATTCTGAACCAATCGTCATACACCCCACCGGATGTTCTGCCCACGTTGGCCGCGCCGGTATCGCAGCCCGCCCCGACCATGCAGCCCGTTACCCTGCCGGTTGCCAACCGCCCGGTCACACTGCCAACGGCTGCACCGCCCCCCACCGATCCTGTTCCCGATCAGTTCTTGTTGCAATTGAAGCCGGGGGCGAATAGCGATGTCGTCATTCAGCGCATTCAGGCGCTGGGCGGCACGGTCATCCAGAACCTCGGCCCGCTGAATACGCTGGTGGTGAATCTGCCCGGCGGTCTGCCGATTTTGCAAACCAGCATTCCCGAAGCCTTTTCTTTTGAACCTGATTATTATGTGAGCGCACTGATTTCGCCCACCAACGACCCGCAGTACGCCGAACAATGGGCGCTGCCCGTGGTGGGTGCGCCGACAGCGTGGCGTGTATTACCCGCATCCGCGCCGCAGATGACCGTCGCGGTGATTGACAGCGGCATCTGCGCGTCCCACCCCGATCTGGTCGGACGTGTGCTGGTCGGACGCAGCTTCCTGTCGAACTCCACCAGCGTGAACGATGATTTCGGGCATGGCTGCGCGGTGGCAGGCATCATCGCGTCCAACATCGGTGACGGTGTGGGTATTGCGGGTGTAGCGCCCAACGCGCAAATTC
>CAIVEA010000891.1 GCA_903904765.1 uncultured Chloroflexota bacterium | reverse complement strand
TGTTGGAGAGGGTGATTGGTCGGGGGAATTTACACTTGTGCGCCGTAGGCGTTCCCCCGGCTAATCAGAGGGGTGAGGTTCTTAAAAAACCTACCCTTGTAAGCCCCCAACCCCTATCCCCATACATGGGGCTGAGGGGAGCAAGAATCCCCCTTTCAAGGGCAGGTTCTTTAGGGTCGAGGGTTCTTTCGTAGGGACACGACGCATGTCGTGTCCTGTTTTCCCCGCAAAACCCAAGCGGACGCGATCAGTGGTGTCCCTACGAATACCCGTTTTGGTCTTTCCCCCTTGCATATTGAGTATACGTGGGGATTGGTATACTTTGAGGAACCAAAACCTACGGCGGGGATGAGCTTGCGTGCCGCAGGCGTTCCCCTGACCATTAGAGGGGTGAGGTTCTTTATTCTGCAAAGGGGGTAACATGGCAATTTTCTTCAAACCCGCTGATGGTTGGGCAGCCGATTTTATTCCGTTTTACTGGCAGGGCGAGTACCACCTGTTCTACCTGAAGGACTACCGCGACAAGGCCAATCACGGCGAAGGTACGCCTTGGTTCCATCTGGGGACGCGGGACTTCGTGCATTTCACCGATTATGGCGAGGCGCTGCCGCGTGGCACGGTGGACGAGCAGGATTTGTACGTGTTTACAGGTTCGGTGTTCCAGCACAACGGCCTGTTTCACATCTTCTACACCGGACATAACCCGCATTTCCGGGCGGCGGGCAAACCGGAGCAGGCCGTGATGCACGCCACCAGCCCCGACCTCATCACATGGACGAAAGACCCCGCCAACCCGATTTTGTTTGCCGACCCCGAACGCTACGAGATACACGACTGGCGCGACCCGTTCATCTTCCAGTACCCCGACACGCAACAGTTCGGGATGCTGCTGGCGGCACGGCTAAAATCCGGCCCCGGCAACCGGCGCGGCATCACGGCGCTGGCGGTGTCGGACGATTTGACGCACTGGCAAATTGCCGAGCCGTTCTGGTCGCCCAGCCTGTATTTCACCCACGAATGCCCCGATCTGTTCCGCATTGGCGACTGGTGGTATCAGGTCTATTCGACCTTCTCCGAGCGAGTCATCACCCACTACCGCATGAGCCGCAGCCTGACGGGGACATGGACAGCGCCCGTCAACGACTCGTTCGATGGGCGGGCGTTCTATGCCGCCAAGACCGCCAGCGATGGACAGCGCCACTTCGCCTTCGGCTGGAATCCCACCCGCACCGGCGACTCGGATACGGGCGGTTGGAACTGGGGCGGCAATCTGGTGGTACACGAGTTTTATCAGCAACCGGACGGTTCGCTGGCGGTCAAAGCGCCGCCGGAAGTGCTGGCTCAGTTCGCCCAACCGCTGCCCGCGCAGCCCACTGCCCGCATGGGCGAGTGGATGCTAGATGGGGCAACGGCGGCGGTGGACAGCCGTGACGGGTTTGCATGGTGTCGGTTGGGGGGGCTGCCGGATACCGCCTGCCTGCTGGATACCACTGTCACTTTCTCGGCGGCCACGCGGGGTTGTGGCATCCTGCTGCGGGCAGACGACGAACTGGAACGCTACTACCAGATTCGCCTCGAACCGGGGCGTAACCGTGTGGTGTTTGACCGCTGGCCGCGCCCCGGCGACGAGCCGCCCATCATCGAGCGCCCCATCGAACTGCCGGCCAACGTGCCGCTGCGCCTTCAGGTGATGGTGGAAGGGACGGTGATCGTGGTCTATGTGGGCGAACGGCAGGCGCTGAACACACGCGGTTACGAGCATACAGGCGGGGCATGTGGTCTGTTCGTCAGCGAAGGGGCGGCGGTGTTCCGGGACTGCCGGATGAGCGCCGCCAGCGGGTGAGGGGCGGTGAC
>CAIVEA010000890.1 GCA_903904765.1 uncultured Chloroflexota bacterium | reverse complement strand
CCATGTCCATGATGCGCGGCGTGGAAGAAGTGGCGGCGGCACAGGGTTTCAGCGTGTTCCTGTGCAATAGCTATGGCGAAGCGAACATCGAACGCGCCCACCTTCAGGTGCTGCTGGATAAGCAAATTGATGGCGTGATCTTGATGAACGGCTTCCGCGTGCATGAGCGCGGCGCTCCGGCGTTGCCACTGGGAAATATGCCGGTGGTCTACCTATTTCAGTACACTGCCACGCCTAATATTCCGTCAGTCATCCCTGATGATTTTGGCGGTGCAGTAGTGGGTACACAGCATTTATTAGACTGCGGACACCACCGCATCGGGGTGATTAACGGCCCCGCCAACTACGAAGCCACCCACATCCGGCTCTCCGGCTACCGACAGACCATCGAGGCAGCAGGTCTGACCTTCGACCCGACGTTGGTGCGCTCTGGCAAATGGTACGAGAGCGTGGGCTATGCGCTGGCGAACGATTTGCTGAACCTGCCCGAACCACCGGACTCACTGTTCTGCATGAGCGACAGTCTCGCCGTCGCCGCCATGAGTGTCCTGCGCGAACGCGGCTACTGCATCCCGCGTGATATTTCAGTGGTTGGCTTCGACAACCGCGCTTTTGCCAGCCATCAAACCCCGCCGCTGACTACTGTGAAACTGCCGTTAGTGGAGATGGGACGGTTGGCGGGCGAATTGCTGCTGCAAGCCATCAAAAGCGGAAAACGCACCGACGAGACGCACCGCGTCCCCTGCGAGTTAATCCAGCGCGATTCGACGCGCTTGGCAACCTCGTCCGATTTAGGAGTAAATTAGCGTGGATATTTTTGAACTCAGTTATGACCCCCGTGACCCGCTGTACGCCCTGCCCGGATTGGCTGGCGTGCGCTGGGGATTGCAAATTTTCACCGTCAAAAACCTGTATCAGCTTGACCCCGTGCAGGTCACGCTCAGCGAAGATGGAATGCGTTTGCATTGTGCCAGCCTCGCATGGGGTGGTCAGCAGCAAAAGAGCGCCGGTACGGTGGATGTCCGCATCTCGCGGGATGGCAATGCCTACGTCTGGCACATCGAAGCCACCCACGCCGAACCGTTGAAAGTCATCAAGCTGATGCTCTGGGGGCTTCCCAACGAGTCCATCCAGCAGGGCTGGTGGCAACCGACCAGCACGCCGTCGCATCCGGCTGTTCCGGGCAAACTCGCCCCGATGGGCTGGAACTATCCGTGGCGCGAATGGCTAACTCCTTGGGCATGTGCGGGGCAGACCGATGGTGCGCCGCAGGTGGTGGTCAGTATGCGCGATTCGCACGTCCGCGCCAAGCGCCTGTATACCCATCTGCCCCCGTATAGCGACTATCAACCCGTCGTCGAAGTGATCTACGAAGAAGACGCTGCCCGCTGGGGCAGTCAGATCGTCACCTGCGATATGCGCCTGACGGTGACGAACAGCCGCGCCGAAGTGGATGCCGATTTCGCGGCGCATCTGGCCTACACCGAAAAAGCCTACAACCTGCAACGGTGGGAAACACGCCCCGATGTGCCGGACTGGATGCGCGACATCAAACTGGTGCTGAACCTGCACGGGCAGCACTGGACGGGTTACGTATTTAACACCTTCGACCAGATGGGTGAGAACCTGCGCGAAATTACCAAGCATGTGCCGGGTAAACACATCCTCGGCTACATCCCCGGTTTCGAGGGGCGCTACTACTACGCTTACCCGCACTACCGTCCGGGCGAGGCGATGGGCGGCAATGCGGGTTTCCGCCGCCTGCTGCAAACCGCGCAATCGCTGGGCGTGCGCCTGATGCCGATGTTCGGGATGCACGGGGCGAACGTGCAGGTTTACCCGGATTACCGCCGTTCGACCTTCGTCACGCGCACCAACAGCGCGATTGCCTTCGTCAACTTCCCCGACTGGGACACCGATCGCTTCGGTGAGGACGATCAGGTATTCCTGAACCCCGGCGAACCGACCTTCCGCGCTCATCTGCTGGAACAGGTCAGTGCCATCGTGCGCGATTACGGGGTCAGTGGCGTGTTTCTGGATACGTCCGGCTGCTGGTTCAACGACCCACGCCACAACCTTTTTGAAGGCTACCAACTGCTGGTGAAAGAACTGAAGGCGCGCCACCCCGACCTGCTAATCGCGGGCGAAGGCTGGTTCGATGCGCTGCTCAGTGTGCTGCCCGTCAATCAGAGCTGGCTGCGGACGGATCGCAATTTCATCTACCCGCAATTGCTTGCCAATTACGGGCGGGCGCTCGGTCATCTGGCAGAAGGTGCGCCGGGGCCGGTCAGCACGGGCGTTCATGAGGGTGGCTTCCGCTACAAGCACGACGGCCCGGCCACCGTCGGGCACATCCCCTCGGTGGGCGTGGTGGATAACACGCTGGAGCGTTACGGGGACGAACTGATCGCGCTGTGCAAAGCGGCGGTCGGTCTAAAGTAGGTCAGTCCGGTCTGGCGGGTAGGGTTCCCGCCGCCGTTTGACGAATAGTATCGGTCTGTTGAGTATAAGGAGTTCATCGTTATGAAGCGGTTTAGCATACTGCTCGTCGGGCTGCTGGCGATTTTCGCCCTCAGCATCGCCCCTGCGCTGGCGCAAGACCCGGTTACTCTAACCATGTGGTCGCGCGATAGCAATCAGGCGTTCCTGCGCGAACTGGTGGACATGTGGAACAGTTCGCACACCAATCAGATTGACCTGACCGTTATTCCTTCTGCGGACTTTGTGACCCGCGTCGGTGTGGCGGCAGCCGGTGGCGAAGCCCCCGATCTGCTCCCCACCGACCTGATTTACGTTCCGGCGTTCGTGCGTGCGGGCTATCTGGCGGACATCACCGATTTCGTGTCGGCGCTGCCCTTTGCCGATCAGTTGATCCCCGCCCACATGTTCCTCGGCACGTATGAAGGCCGTGAATACGCCGTTCCGTTCGCAGCGGAAGGCTCGGTGCTGCTGTACAACAAGGGTCTGTTCGAGCAGGCTGGACTCGACCCCGAGAAGCCGCCGACCACGTGGCAGGAAATCCATGACGCTGCCAAGGCCATCCATGCGCTGGGCGACGACATCTACGGCTTCTACTTCAGCGGCAACTGCGCCGGTTGCAACGCCTTCACCTTCCTGCCCTACATCTGGGCGCAGGGTGTTGACCTGCTCACCCCGGACGGCCTGACTGCGACCGTGGATACTCCCGAAGTGCGTGATGCGCTGGCCTTCTATCAGCAGATGTGGAACGAAGGTCTGATCCCGGCGGGCGCGCAAGCCGATACCGGCACCGACTTCTTCAATGCCTTCACCGTTGGCAACATCGGTATGGTGGGTTCGGGCGCGTTCGCCATCAGCGTGCTGAAGAACAGCTTCCCGGACATTGACTTCGGCGTGACGTTCCTCCCCGGCAAAGAAGGCGGGCGCTCGTCGTTCGCCGGTGGCGACACCATCTCGGTCAGCGCCAACTCGCAGCATGTGGCGGAATCGTTCGAGTTCATCCAGTGGGTGCTCTCGGATGAAATTCAGCTTTCGATGTTTGCGGCTCGTGGTCAGCTGCCTCTGCGCCTCGACCTCGCCGACAACGAATACTCGCGTGAAGACACCCGCCTGATCACCAATGCCGAAGCAATGGGTCTCGGCAAGACCCCGTACAGCTTCGTCTACAATCAGCTGTACAACGACACCACTGGCCCGTGGCTGGCGATGATTCAGCAAGCCATCTTCCAAGGTGACATTGACGGCGCTGTGACCACCGCGCAGGCACGCTTCACCGAAATTCTCGCCAGTCAGTAAGGGCATACGCCCTCACCCCTAACCCCTCTCCCAACCGCCGAATACGGCTAGGAGAGGGGCGACAAACGGGGCAGGAATGCCTTCGGGGGATGAGGTGCGCCGCACCATATTGCTGGATAGAATGGAAACAGTTAGAGCATAGTGCTGTGCCGGAAGGGATGATCCCTTCCGGCACGCATGGGATGTTACCGAAAGGAAATCTATCGTGGGACTCGCTGCGTTCCGCACCAGTTCCAATAAGCAGAGCGATTCCGGCGCAGGTGCATCGGTTGGGCGGCGCTATGTCGGCCTCTTCTTCACACTGCCGGCCATCGTCTTTACGCTGGTGTTCTTCATTCTGCCGCTGGGCATGACCATCTTCATGTCGCTGCACAAGTGGTCGCTGATGGGAGAGCATAATTTCATCGGTATCCAGAACTACATTGATCTGCTCACCCGCGACTCGCAGTTCTGGAACAGTCTGTGGTTCACCACCCGTTACACCTTGCTCATCACCCCCGCCATCTTCATCCCCGCCTTTCTGCTGGCGCTGCTGGTCAATATGCCACTACGCATGATCGGCGTGTTCCGCACCATCTACTTCCTGCCCGCCGTGATCGGCCTCGGCACATCCAGTTTGCTCTGGGTGTGGCTACTGAATGACCGCGTGGGCGTGATTAATGCTCTTTTGAAAACTCTCGGTCTGGTTGACCGTCCCATCATCTGGCTGGCAGACCCGAACTACGTGATGGGCGCAATCATCGTGTCTATCGTGTGGAAGACAGTGGGCTTCACTATGATTCTGCTGCTGACCGGTATGCAGGCCATCCCCTCCGAACTGTACGAGTCGGCGCGTGTGGATGGCGCGAACTACTGGGAACAACTGCGCTATATCATGCTGCCCCTCATGCGCCGCACCTTTGCGCTGGCGCTGGTGCTGTCGGTCATCGGCTCGTATCTGGCCTTCGACCAGTTCTTCATCATGACCGCTGGCGGCCCGCAGAACCAGACGATCTCGGTGGTG
>CAIVEA010000889.1 GCA_903904765.1 uncultured Chloroflexota bacterium | reverse complement strand
GGTTGCCCAGTAAACAATCTGATTGAGCAGAATGCCGGGCAGGAAGAAGGCGTAATACAGGATTGTCGTTGTCTGGTACTGTTTGGTGACAAGCCAACCGACCTTGAAGATGTGCTGATGCAGCCACACTTCAAGGCGGCGCAGGGCGTAAAACAGCCCCGCTAACAATAGCCAAGGCGTTAACAGATCCAGCGCGGCCAGATTTAGACTCCTTTGACCTTTGCTGCTGCTTCGATGAGGGCGGCAAAGTCATTCACCTTTAGGGACGCGCCGCCGACCAGCGCACCATCAATGTCCGGTTGTCCCATGTATTCTTGCATGTTTTCTGGCTTGACGCTGCCGCCATACTGAATGCGGACGGTCTGCGCGACGGCATCCCCGTAGAGGTCAATTAGCGTGGTGCGGATTGTGCCGCCGATGACGTTCTGTGCGACTGCGCCGCTAGCGTTCTTGCCCGTGCCAATCGCCCAGATGGGTTCGTAGGCCAGCACAATGTTCGCCATGTTTGCCGCATCCACGCCTGCCAGCGCAGCGCGAATTTGTCCGCCAACGACGCTGGCGGTTTGCCCGGCTTCGTTCTGTTGCAAGCTCTCGCCGACGGCGACGATGGGCTTCAGGCCATAAGCCAGCACCGCTTTGACTTTCTTGTTCACGGTTTCATCGGTTTCGTTCAAGTAAGCGCGGCATTCCGAATGACCGATGATGACGTATTCTACCACGCCTTGCAGCATGGCCGGGGAAATCTGCGAGGTGAACGCGCCTTGCGCTTCCCAGTGGACGCTCTGTGCGCCGACTTTGACTTCAGTGCCGCGCAAGGCTTCGGCAACGCTCGCCAGCGCGATGAAGGTGGGGCAGACCACGCGCTCGACACCGCTGAAGGCGGCAAGGCGGGGCGCTAGTTCGCGTACAAAGGCGACCGACTCCGGCTGAGTCTTGTACATTTTCCAGTTGCCGGCAATGATTGGCTTTCGCATAGTGATGTTAAACTCCTGATAGCGAGAGTAATTCGGATGTACGGCGGGTGATCCAGTCGGGTACGTCTTGCAGGGTCGAGATGGTTGCCCATTCGGTTTGAGCGTGGGCTGTGTCGCTTTGTGCGCTGAACAGTTCGCCGCGTACCAGATGGTATTCAGCGGCGAAATCGGGTTCAGGATTGATGCGGTGCAACGCAGCATCAGCCAGAGCAAGACGGTTGCCTGCGATCAAGGATCGGGCAATCATGATGTCATATAATGCATTTTCTTCCCACCCCGAAAGCCCGAAATTCTTCACTAATTCCAGATTCACAGTTTGCGGTGTCTGTGCTGCATTGTAGATGGTTTCGCCAACAGCGGCGCGAATTTGCGAGTATGACACCGAGTTGTGAGGGGTAACGAATAGCGCCTGCATAGTGAGGCGCACTGCGCCGCTGGGATACCCCAATGTGGCGGTCATTTGCGCTGCCGACAGCCAGTAAATGCCGGGTTCGGAGGTTCTGGTTGCGCCTGTGCTGATGGCATCAATACCCGGTGTCATCTGATTTTGCAGCCAGTAGGCGCGGCCTAATGACAGGTAAGCGGCGGCATCGGCGGAGTTATTTTGGACAGCGGCCTGTGCATCAGACAGGGAGCGTTCAGGGATGGCAATCAGGGTGATAGAGGATGTGGTTGCAGCGGTAGATGCGGTAGGGGATGATGAAACCGTCGGCGTAGTCAAGGATGCCAATGTGGGCAAGGGCGTGGTGCTGGCGACAGGGGTGGGACGACGCTGGCTTGCCAAGAACAGTAATACGATGATGGCGAGAACCACGATGATGATGAGGTAGGTCAGCCATTGACCGGGTTTGGGTTTGGAGGGTGGCGCAGCCGGATACGCTTTGACGGGTACACGCGGACGCTGGACGGGTGATGGAATGCTGACAACGGGTGTGGCGCTGGACATCTGCGTTTCGGAGATGCGAGGTGTTTCGATGATGATGTGTGGCGTGGTATTAACCGCCACTTCTTGTAGACCGGTTTGTACGATAGCTTCACCGAAGGAATCAAATAGTTCGTTGGCTGTGCTGTAACGGTCTTCCGGCTCTTTTGAGAGGGCTTTGAGCAGCACGATGTCCAGTTCGGGGCGAATGTTGGGGTTGATAGAACTGGGCAAAGGCAGGGGAGTGTAGATGTGATCGTGGACGATGGCATAAGGCGTGTCGCCGCTGAAGGGGACGCGCCCTACCACCCATTCGTACAGGATGACGGCGAAGGAATAGATGTCCGCGCCGGGGCCAAGGTCATGGCTGCCCCGCGCCTGTTCGGGCGAGATGTAGTGGGGCGTTCCCATCAGCATGTCTTGACTGAGTGTGGATTGCCCGGCCTGTACCAGACGGGCGAGTCCGAAATCGGTGATGTAGGCACGGCGCGTGTTATCTACAAGGATATTGGAAGGTTTGACATCTCGATGAAGTACCCCTTGTTGATGGGCATAGGTCAATCCGTCGGCAATTCCCTCGAAATATTTAAGTATCTGGTCAAAGCTTGTGGCCGGAGAGGTCATCTCCGTTTTGAGGGTTTGACCTTCCACGAATTTCATGACGAGGTAAGGTTCGTTTTGATAGCGGCTGAAGTGGTAGATGGGGACAATGTTGGGG
>CAIVEA010000888.1 GCA_903904765.1 uncultured Chloroflexota bacterium | reverse complement strand
TGATGACAGAGGAGAGGGTTATATGATGAAACGCACGATGATGTTGGCAGTGCTGGCAGTGCTCCTGCTGGGTGTCGTGGGCGTGGTTGGCGCTCAGGATGCCGTGCAGGTGGGGCCGATCACCCAGCGTATTCTGGATCGCGGTTCGCTGATCTGCGGTGTACATCCGGGTCTGGCGGGCTTCGGTTTCGTGAACGATGCTGGCGAATATGAAGGCTTCGATGTGGACATTTGCCGCGCCGTTGCCGCCGCTATTCTGGGCGATGCGACCAAGGTCGAATTCAAGCCGCTGGACGCTGCTTCGCGTCAGGCCGCCATTCAGTCCGAAGAAGTGGATATGATGTCCCGCAACACGACGTGGACATTCAGCCGTGATGCTACGTGGGGCGCGACCTTCGGCCCGACCACCTTCTACGATGGTCAGGGTCTGGCCGTCCGCACTGACAGCGGCATCACCACCCTCGAAGAACTG
The DNA here is from genome assembly GCA_903904765.1 of uncultured Chloroflexota bacterium. The sequence goes on along the minus strand of CAIVEA010000888.1, from coordinate 12,410 downwards.
GATGGGACGACCATTTGCGTACAGAGTGGTACGACCACCGAACTGAATCTGGCCGATGCATTCAAAGCGCGTGGCCTGACCTACACTCCGGCGGTGTTCGCGGATGCCGACCCGACGTGGGAAGCCTTCGTGGAAGGCCGTTGCGATGCCTTCACCACCGACAAAAGCGGTGTGGCAGCTTATCGCGCTTCGGCGGATGATCCCAGCCAGTTCACCATTCTGGATGAAACCCTGAGCAAAGAACCCCTCACCCCGCTGTCGCCCCAGTCCGACCCGCAGTTCGCTGACATTGTGCGCTGGACGGTGTTCGCGCTGATTCAGGCGGAAGAATATGGCATCACCAGCCAGAACGTTGACGAATTCCTGACCAGCGATGTGCCGGAAATTCAGCGCTTCCTCGGTCAGGGCGACAACCCCGGCGGGACGCTGTACGGCATCGCCAAGGACTATGTGGTGACAGTGATCCGTCAGGTGGGCAACTACGGCGAAATTTTCGATCGCAACATCGGCCCGGACACCCGTTTTGGTCTGACTCGCGGTCTGAATGCGCTGTGGACGGACGGCGGCCTGATGTACTCGCCGCCTTTCCGCTAAACCGGATGATCGCGGCAGGGCGCTGCTCTGCCGCCTGATATTCGCCCATGAAGATGACTTCAGGGTGAAACGGAAAGCAGCAGGGGCGGGCGCTAGATAGCCTGCCCCTGTTGGTTACACATACCAGAACGAGGTCAGATGTCCACAAATCGCAGCGTGATCCCCGCTTTTTTGCGTGATACCCGTGTGCTGCAAGCCCTCGGACAGATTGTGTTCGTGTTCGTGATTGTGGCGTTGGTCGCAGCCGTGATGTCCGCCATCATTACGTCCCTCGCGGCTAAAAATCTCACACCGAATTTTTCTTTCTTACAGCAACGTGCCGGTTTTGATATTAGCAACGCGCCCTATTGGTACACGTCCGACAAAAATTACTGGGTAGCGTTTCAGGTGGGCGTGGAAAATTCGCTGCGCGTCATCTCCGTTGGCCTTGTGCTGACCACTATCGTCGGCGTGCTGATGGGCATTTTCCTGCTCAGCTCGAACTGGCTGGTGCGGACGATTGCGCGGGTGTACGTGGAATTATTGCGGAATACCCCGATGCTGGTGCAGCTTTTCGTGTGGTATTTCATCGTGATGCTGTCGCTTCCGCCCTTCACGAAGCCCATCACCTTCCCCACCGAAGGCATTAGCACCCTCCCCTTTCGTTTGTTCCTGTACGGCATCCTGTTCATTGCGTTGCGCTGGAACGTCGGGCATTTGCTGCCCAGCGCACCCAAACGCGCCGCGCTGACCGGGACGCTCATCGGCCTGATCGCCGCCACCGAAATCGCCTTTCGCGCTGTCGCCTCCGGCATTTATGGAGCCGGACTAAGCAACCCGGTCTTCTGGGTGTATATCGTCGTCAGCCTGCTGGCGCTGGCAGGCGCATGGTTCGCCCCGACCACGCTACGCTGGACGCTGCTAGGTCTGGCGGGCGGGCAGTTGGCGGGCGGTCTGCTCTTCTGCACGGGCATCATGCCGCAGGGCGGCCTGCGAATGGAATTGTATCCGGCGGTGTTCATCACCGTGCGCGGTTTCGTGTTCCCAGAAATTTTGCCCACAGCACGCATGGCCGAATGGCTGGCATTCGTGGGCGTGGGTATGGCGCTGGCGGGGATGCTGTGGGTGTATCTGGGACGGTTGACCGAAACGACAGGCCGCCCCTTCCCGCGAGGCTGGTACGGCCTGCTGGCGATTGCCGGTTTCGCGCTGGTCGGCTGGCTGGCGGTGGGCATGGAGCCTAGCCCGACCACCGTTCCGGTGCAGCAAGACGGCGCAACCGTCATGATGAATCTCAGCGAAGCGCGGGGACAGGGCTTGCTGACCGAAGCGGACGAACAGCTTTACAGCACACAACCGCTGCTCATCATGCTGCCGCAACAAAAGGTGAACCGTGCCGGACTGGTGACGGGCTTCCTGAGTGGCAGCGAAGTCACGCCGGAATTTATGGCGTTGCTGCTGGGGCTGGTGGTGTACACTTCGACCTTCATCGCGGAGATCGTGCGCGCCGGCATTCTGGCTGTGCCACGCGGACAGATCGAAGCAGCACGGGCGTTGGGGCTGACCACACCGCAAACGCTGCGCTTGATTATCCTGCCACAAGCCCTGCGCGTGATTATCCCACCCCTCGGCAACCAGTATTTGAACCTCTCCAAAAACTCCAGCTTGGCGACGGCGATTGCCTACCCGGATGTGGTACTCATCACCACCACCATCATGAATCAGTCCGGGCAGTCAGTCACAGGCATTACGATGCTGATGATCTTCTACCTGATTATCAGCCTGCTCATTTCGGTGGCGACCAACACCTTCAACCGCCGCTTCAAACTGGTGACGAGGTAAACGATGTCCACATCCACCGACCCCCGTCCCCTCAAAATCTTCGCGCCCGTTGTAAACTACGACGATCCGCCCATCAAACCGCCGCCGCTGCTGGCTGTCGGGGCGCTGGGATGGGCGCGGCGCAACCTGTTCAATTCGTGGTTCGATACACTGCTCACGCTACTGGGCGTGACGCTCATTGTGGGCGTGATCGTGTCGTTCGCAGCATGGATTACGGGCGAGGCCAACTGGTTCGCCATCCTGTTCAATTTCCGGCTGTACATGCTAGGTCGCTACGAATTGGAAGCCGAATGGCGCATCACCGCGCTCGTGCTGCTGGTGGAGCTGGCGGGTGGAATCGCGCTGGCGGCATGGGCCAGCCTCAGCCGCCGCTACGCCATCGGCATTCTGGTACTGGTGGTGCTGCTGTTCGCTCTACCACCGCTGATTCACAGCTTATCGCCCATGCCTGTGACCTATCTGGCAGCGGGTAAGGCCGAAATCGCAGCGGGGAGCGATACGCTCATCCCGCAACCATCGCTGGCATTCATCGCCCGCACAGGCGAAACCGTGACGATCAGCCTCACCGCCGATCTGAGCGCCGATGATGCCGCCCTCTCCGGTCTGGCGGGCTTCGTGGACGATTCCGCCAATCAACTTCGTAACCAATCCAGCACACGCCTGAACAACACCACCCGCATGAGCGAGATTGACGCACTGCTGGCGGGCGACACGCTTACGCAGAATCAGCGTGACCGCCTGACGAAGGAACGCGACAAGCTGGAAATCCCGGACTCACCGCTGGACACCTACAAGCTGAACAGCGCCCCGGTCACTATCCGCATTCTGACGACGGACGGCGAAGTGCTGGGCGAAGCGGCGCTCTCGGTGGATAACGCCGAACCCCTGAGTGTAACCATCCCCGCCGACGGTTGGTACATCCTCGAAAAGCAGATCGAGGGGAACAAGAATAAAACGACGGCGGCCATCTTGCGAGCGAGTGGCCTGTACCCGTTGCTGGAACGCAGTTTGAATTTCAGCGGTGCGAACACCGGATCAGGCAGCAGCAGCGGCAGTTCGCGGGTGTCGCAATACAGCCGCATGACCGATGGCTTTATGATTCAGGTCGAACGCCCGCAGGCTGACGGCAAACCAATCCCGATTGCCAACACGATTGATCTGCCCTATCGCGGCAGCCGCAGCGTGGGCGAATACTTCAGCCTGTTCGCTGGCCCGTTCCTCGACCAGATCAATCTGCCGCTGCTGTTCGTGTTCGCGGCGTTTTTCATCGGCTACGCGCTGGCACGGCAGGCGGATCGGCGCTTCGCCCCGCGTGAAGCCCCGCGCCGCATCTCCAAACGGGCGGCTTCGTGGCTGCTGATTGCGCTGCCGTTCATCATGTTCTTGATGGTTTCCGGCCTCACGCCGGATAGTACGCATAACATCCTCAGCTGGGTATTCCTCGGCGCATGGTTGAGCTACCTGTATCACGCGGCGCTGTACACGCAACGCCCCTCTGGGTGGGTGCTGGTGCTAGTGGCGCTGCCGCTGGTGGTGGATATGAACGGGCTGACAGGAAGCCTGATTCGCATCCTGCTAGGGATGACCATAGCCTATCAAGGCTGGCAGGCACGCAACAGCGTCAGCCAGCGGCGGGCAGGTGTCGGCTTGATCGCGTCAGCAGCCGGCATCGGGCTGTGCCTGCTGGCGATGAGCTTACTGACCGAACCGCTGGCAAATTGGCTGCCGCTGACCGATACGGCGCGTTGAGGCGGCCTGTTGCTGACCATGATGCTGACGGTGGTCGGTATCATCGGCTCATTCCCGATTGGCGTGGCGCTGGCGCTGGGACGGCGCAGCAGCCTGCCTGTCATCAGCGGGTTTTGCACTATATACATCGAAACCGTGCGCGGTGTTCCCCTCATCACTGTGCTATTCATGACGCAACTACTCGTCCCACTGGTGGACCCGGGACTGGCGGAAATGCCGAATGCCATCCGAGCGATGGTGGCGGTGGTGTTGTTCAGCGCGGCCTACCTCGCCGAGAACGTGCGCGGCGGCCTGCAATCTGTCCCGCACGGGCAGGAAGAAGCGGCGCGTGCGTTGGGACTCAGCGGCTTGCAAATCACCCTGCACATCACGCTGCCACAGGCGCTACGGGCGGTCATCCCGGCTCTGGTGGGACAGTTCATCTCATTGTTCAAGGATACGTCGCTGGTGGCGGTGGTCGGCCTGCTGGATTTGTCCGGCATGGCGGATAACGTGATCGCACAGACCGAGTTCCTCGGCCTGCGGCGCGAGGTGTACGTATTCCTCATCATTTGCTATTTCAGCATCAGCTATTTCATCGCCAGCATCAGCCGCCGCATCGAAAGCAGCGGCGCGGGGCGGGCGCTGGCACGCAAAATCTAGCGTGTGTTCGATTTCGCGCTAAACTGAACATACTATTTATGGGATAGGGATAAGGTCGAGATATGTCAGACACGAACAAAGTAACCCCGTCCACCAGCGAACCGATCATTCGCTGCAAGGGCGTGAACAAGTGGTTCGGTGAATTTCACGTCCTGCGCGACATCACGGTAGATGTTGCGCCGCAGGAAGTGGTGGTGGTCATCGGCCCTTCGGGGTCGGGCAAATCCACCTTCATCCGCTGCATCAACCGTCTGGAAGAACATCAGGATGGGCAGATCATCGTGGATGGAATCGAACTAGGAAATGATGTCCGCAACATCGCTGCCATCCGCCGCGAAATCGGCATGGTGTTCCAGCAGTTCAACCTGTTCCCGCACAAAACAGTGCTGGAGAACATCACCCTCGCGCCGACCAAAGTACGTGGTTGGCCGAAAGACAAAGCCGAAACGAAAGCCCGCGAACTGCTGGAGCGCGTGGGCATCCCCGAACAGGCCAACAAGTATCCGGGGCAGCTTTCGGGCGGGCAACAGCAGCGCGTCGCCATCGCCCGTGCGCTGGCGATGGAGCCTAAGATCATGTTGTTCGATGAGCCGACTTCGGCGCTCGACCCCGAAATGATTAAAGAAGTGCTGGACGTGATGAAGGAACTGGCGCGTTCGGGCATGACGATGCTGGTGGTGACACACGAAATGGGCTTCGCCCGTGAAGTGGCGGATCGTATTATTTTCTTCGATCAGGGGCGCATCGTGGAACAGGGTACGCCGCAATACTTCTTTGAGGAAGCGCAGCACCCACGCACCAAGTTGTTCCTGTCGCAAATTCTGTAGCATTCACCCACCCCTCTAATTGGTCGGGGGAACGCCTACGGCACGAAAGCGTAAATTCCCCCGACCAATTACCCTCTCCATCACGCGGAGTACAGCTATGGAGAGGGGAAGCAAGATGCATCTGTTTGTCTAACTCCTTTCGCCATGAGGGCTGAGGGGGCGGGGATGAGGATTATCCCCCCGACGCACCGAACAGGCAGCAGGCCAGCAACCACGACGACAGGCGTTCGGCGGCGGCGCGATGACCGGCGGGCGTAAAATGACCGTCCTGTGCGAAATATAGGCGCTCGTCTGGATAGCTCTGAGCGCGGGCGCTGAGCGCACCCGTCAGGTTCAGCACCGGAATCCCCTGCCCTTCCAGAAAATCCTCTAAGCGGCGGACAGGCGCGGCGGGGTCGGCGCTGGTCAGCACGGGCAAGAGGGGCGCATACTGCATGAGGGTGGCGCTCCAATCGGCGGCCTGCACCGCACGGCGATCCGGTATGAGCAGCACCGCGAATGGTAGCCCGGCCTGCGCCGTCCAATCGCGGAAGCGCAGCAGCAGCGCCTCCGTCAGCGCCCATGCCGCCGCCCACTGACGATCTTCCGGCAGGTATAGCCCCAGTTCCACCGGATATTCCAGTTGATATGGCTCACGCGCCAACACCGCCGGATGATCGGGCGGGTCAACCGCTGGCGCGGGGAACACGGACAACGACTCTAAGCCCGGATAGGCGGTGGCGGAGTCTGTATGCAACTGCAATTCGCCCGCCGCCGACAGGCTGAAAAAGGGGCGTGGCAGCGGATAGCCGTAGCGCCGCGTCTCCAGATCGTATTGGTTATCCTGCACATCGTTGCCCGCATACACCGACAGCAGCACCGCATCCGGTTCCAGCGCCGCCCCCGCCAGCGCGTACAGCAGCAATTCCCGGTCTGTGCCGAAAGCGTCCATGCTCAGGTTGACCACCTCCACCAGACGCTGACTCTGTGCCGTTAGGAGGTCAGCGGTCAATTGCGGGAAAGCCTGCTCCGGCGCAACCTGAAGCGCCTGCGGAAACGAATCACCCACGATCAGCAAGCGGTATGTGCCGGACGGCTTGGTGGCAGGTAGTTCAGGCATGTGCAAGCCGAGGCTGTTGAGATGCACTTCGCGGTCAAATTCGGCGGACTGGAGGCGGAACACACTGCACGGCAAACGGTACAGGCCACTGCTGGCGAGGACGGGCACGATATGCGTGGTGTACAGGGGCGACGGTTGGCACTCACTGGAAACAGGTGCAGTCGGGGCAAGGGTGCGCCACAACAACGCCGCACCCGCAACGAGCAACAGCGCCAACGTCAACCCTGCGCGGCGGTTCATGGGATGGTGAGTTCGGGCGAGGGTGGCCCCATCAGCCCGTTAGCATCCACCGAGGAAATCACCAGCCCGACGTACTGCGACGAGACAAAGCCTTCCCAATCCACGCTATTGCCATTCCACGGGAACTGCTGATCGTAGATGAGCGAACCGGGGCGGCGCATGGCGATGAGATAGCTGGCTGCGCCCGGCACAGGCTCCCAGACCAGCGTGCGCGTGTTGCCGTTCGCCCGCAAGCTAATGTTGCGCGGTGCGGCGAGTCCGTCGGCAAACACCGAGGCGACGGTCAGGACAGTTTGCGTGGCGCGGGTGAGATAGGTGGCCTGCACATCCTCAATCGTGTCGTTCGGGGTGTGTTGGCGCACGCGGTCTTCCAGCGATTCGATGAAGCGCACTGCCGGAATACCCGCGTCACTGAACGAGAGATGATCGCTATAACGCCCCTCACGATCACCAGCATCCTGCACGCGGATGGACATATTCGGGATCAGGTTGTAGTCAATCAGGTAAATCGCCCGTGCCAACTGCCGCGAAGGGGACTCGTTCGGCCCCGCCGAGAACAGGCGCAGCGTGCTGTCATCCACCTGACCGTTCGGCCCGGTCTGGCTGCCGATGATGTCCATGTTGAGCATCTCGTCTACCGTGATGCCCCGGCTCTGAAGGTATTTGACGAACTCGATACTGCCCACACGCCCGACTTCTTCCGCGCCGAAGGCCACGAACATGATGGTGGCATTGTGCTGTCGTGTGGCGAGGATGCGGGCGAGTTCGATGAGCGCCGATGTGCCGGACGCATTGTCATTCGCTCCGGGGGCGTAGTAAGTGGGGTCGTTCGGGTCAATCGAGATGCTATCGTAGTGTGCGCCGATCAGCAGAATCCCACCGCCGATCTCGCGCCCCGGAATCACACCCACCACATTGGTCTGCGTGGTATCCACGCCTGCCCATTTGAGCGCGAACGACTGATCGAACACGCTGAAATTCCCGGCGGACTGCGATGCAATCGTATCGAACTGCGAGCGCACATAGCGATAAGCCGCACCGATGCCGCTATTCGGGTCGGTGGTGGTGGAGTTCACATGGCGCGTCTGCATCCGCTGAAGCGAATCAATATGTAGGAATAAACGATCTGACTCGACCATGTTGAGCATATTCGCCAGATTCGCCCCCACCTGAGGGCCGGGCGCAGGCTGACGCGGGAGTTCCTGCGGCGTAGCCACCACCGCCACCCCCAGCGTAGGCAGAGGGGTATCGGTCATGCGCGGCAGGATGGTGGGCGGCGCTTCCGGGCTGGTCAGGTTACAGGCCAGCGCAGCCAACCCCAAGCACAGCAAAGTGAGTAATACGGGTAAAGAATGACGTTTCATAAAGCCGGATTCTACCATAGCTACGCGGATTGTCATCGGGGCGCAGGGTGGGCGCAGAGCAAGCGCATTCCGAACACCAGATGTAACCGAACATGCAACACTCAACAACAAAACTGTAACAAACCTCAAGTAGCCATACAAAGCTATTTGGGTTTAGAATGTAAGTTATATAATCTATACAATTCGCATTATCACACCCTATGGTAAGAACTGCGTGTTGGCGTTTATACCCAACTCCATCCATCAAATTATGAACCCGTCATTCTCTGATGAAGATTTGACGCGGTTATCCCGTCAGATGATGATGATTACGATCATCACCATCCTCATCATGCTGATGGATGCCGTGTTCAAAACCTTCATTACAGGTTCGTCACTTATATGGATGCACACACTCACCCTGTTCGTGCAAATCGCCCTGATCGGCTTGATCCGGCGCGGATATGCTCGTCTATCAGCAATCATCCTCATCGGTAGCATCTGGATCACGCTCACCGTCGAAAATCTGTCGTTCAGCGGACTGACTTCCCCCACCTATACACTTTACTTCCTCACCATCTTGATCGCTGGCTTGATTCTGGGCGGACGCATGGCGATTGTGATGGGCATCATCAATACTCTGACGAATTTTTTGATTTTTGGCATCCATGCCACGAACGATCCATCCGCACAAACGAATAACCACGAACTGTTGGAACTCGCCATCAGTTACAGCATTGGCTGGATACTATTCTCCCTAATGATGGTGTTGGCCGATCAGGGCATTCGCCGTTCGGTCAACACGCGCCGTGCCGACAAAGCACAACTCAAAAACCGCGACATCGAACTACGTGAGGCTGCCAACGCCACCGACGATGCCCGTACACTGCAAACCCGCATGGCGGAGATTGTGGAAAGCAGTTCGGATTTTGTGGGAATTGTGAAGCCCAACCAGCGAGTCATCTACGTTAATAGCACTGGGCGCAAATTGATAGGCATTCCGCTGGACGAAGACCTGAGCCAGACAACAATTGCCGACTATCATCCTCGCTGGGCGAGCGAGATCATCCTGAAGGAAGGCATCCCTGCTGCGCTGCAAAATGGCATCTGGAAAGGCGAAACCGCGCTCCTGCGGCGGGATGGTCGCGAGATTCCAGTCATCCAGACCATTATCCCCCATCACAGACCGGATGGGACACTGGATACCATTTCCAGCGCCATGCAGGACATCACCGAACGCAAACGCGCCGAAGCTGAACAATTGGAGTTGGCGCTGCAAAACGAACGCATGGATGTGATGCGTGATCTGGTGGATACGCTGGCGCATGACCTAAAAACCCCGCTGACCGTCATGCAAACTAGCCTCGACCTGATGGAACGTATACCCGATCCTGAACGGCAAAAAATGAAGCTCCAGATCGTGCGTCAGCAAACCGCAGTCATCAACGACTACATTCAGGATATGCTGACGATTTCGCGCCTCGAAACCCTGCCGCAACACACACTGGTCAATATTGACCTACGCAACTTGCTGGATACTGTCAGCCAGAAGCTCACTTCAAAAATGGAGATTAAGCGCATCAGCCTGCGTACCGAATACCCGCCTGATTTGCCACACATATACGCAGACGAGGACGGTCTGGTACGCGCCTTCACCAACCTGCTCGAAAATGCGGTCAACTACACGCCGCAAGATGGCATGGTGGCGCTGCGGCTGCGGGCAACCGAGGGCGGCGTGCTGACAGATGTGGTGGATAACGGCATCGGCATATCCCCGGAAGATCAGTCGCGGGTGTTTGATCGCTTCTTCCGCGCTTATAACGGCAAGGAATTTCACCGGGGTGGAACCGGGTTGGGGTTGGCGATTGTGCAGAAGATCGTGCAGCAGCATGGCGGTAGGATAGAATTACAGAGTAAAGTGGGCGTGGGGACAACCTTCCGCGTATGGTTGCCCAGCGCACAAACAAGTATAGCATCCGCCAACCTTCAGTGACCCGCTGCGAACCCTCATTACCCTTTGACAACACGCTCAATTGTGTATTACAATCTGCGTAGTCATTTTACCCCACTCAAGGAGGCGCACGTATGGCTCACATCATCTCTGTAACCCGTGTTGAACGACGCGCATCCTCCGGTCTGCTTCGCTAACGCGATTCCTCCCGCTGAATCCGTTCCTACAAGCGATCTGACAGCCGCTTGATGCGCGTCTGCTCCGGCTTTTCGTGCGCCGGACGCGGTTGATTCGCGCATAGGCCGCTGCCTATCTCCCGATTCCGCTGCTCCTGCGCTCCAATCGGCACGGTGTATTTGCGCCGGATAGCCTGTTCATCATCGAGAAGAACTGATCGCAGGGGACAAACCGATCTTGAGTACGAAACGACAAATGTGGGACGACGACTCGAAGTACGACGATTACGCCGAGCAGTACGACCCGCAGCGGAATGACCGCCAAGCACGGCGCATCCGCAAACAAAAAGGAAATCATGTCGCCAAGAAATCGCAGGCCGACATTATGCGCGACATCGCTGAACCGACGGCGCTGGAAGGCGATACCTTCGCCACCAGCTACAAACCCTCGCGCTACGAATCAACATGGCTACTGCAATCGCTGAAGCCCTTCCTGCAACAGGAGTACATCAGCGATGTGGTAGCGCAAGTGCGCGGCGGCAAAGAGGCCAGCGTGTACCGCTGTGCGGCGCGGCAGGGCATGGGCGTGGACTGGCTGGCGGCGAAAGTCTATCGTCCGCGCATGTTCCGCCAGTTGCGTAACGACAAAATGTACCGCGAAGGACGCACGTACCTGACGGCAGATGGTCATGTTCAGCGCGAAAACGAGGAGCGCGTGATTCGCGCTATTGGCAAAAAGACCGAGTTCGGGCGGCAGGTGGAACATACCTCGTGGCTGATGCACGAGTTCACCACGCTCGAAAAGCTGTACGCCGCTGGCGCATCCGTACCGCGTCCGGTGGCGGCTGCCGAGAACGCGCTGCTGATGGGGTATATCGGCGACGAAGACGGCGCAGCGCCCGCCCTGAGTGATGTGGTGCTGAACGCCGGAGAAGCGAAACGGCTGCTGCATGAGACACTGCGAAATGTGGAACTACTGCTGGCAGCGGGTTTCATTCATGGCGACCTGTCGGCCTACAATATCCTGTACCTGAACGGCGAAATCACGTTGATTGACTTCCCGCAGGTGACGGATGCGAACCACAACAGTCAGGCGCGGTTCATTCTGGAGCGCGACATCGAGCGCGTGTGCGCCTACTTCGCCCGTTACGGCGCGGCGGCCAATGCGCGGGCGATCAGCCAGCGCCTGTGGAAACGCTATGTCGAACCTGCGCCGGAAATGAAGGCGGCAGACCTGTCACGCTTGCTGGGAACGGACGAGTTGCCCGACGGCTGACTGCGCCACGACCCGCGCCCCCTCAGCCGCACAATGACTGAGGGGGTACGGATTCGGTTCTCGAATCTTGTCCCCACACATACCACCTCAAATTTGTTAACATCGTACCCTATTCGTTACAATTGGCGCTGTACAAAATGCCGCTTCGCGCCGCATTTGTGATGGATAATCATTTACAGGGTAAGGAGAGCTAGAATATGAAGCGTTTGTGGAGTTTGGCCGCCGCCACCCTCATCGGTGCTGCACTGATGATTGCCCCGGCACTGGCGCAGGATGCCACCCCGCCCGCCGCTGGCGAAGGCACACCGATTATTGCTGCAAACCTCGGCAGCGATATCGCCAGCCTCAACCCGATTCTGATTCAGGATGGTTCGTCGGCAGCAGTTGCGGCGCGCCTGTTCCCCAGCTTGCTGGGCGTAAACGTGCGTACCGTGAACTTCTCGACCACCAACAAGGAAAATGCCCCCGGCGCGCTGGCGACGGATTGGAGCATCTCGGAAGACGGCCTAACCTATACCTTCACCCTGCGCGATGACTGGAAGTGGAGCGACGGCACGCCCATCACGGCAGCCGACTACGCTTATGCTTTCGAGGCCATCAAGAGTGGCGAAACCAACACCGCCCTCACCTACGTGCTGGACACGATTGACTCGGTGGAAGCCAAAGACGCGACGACGAGGTTTTCCCCTGGG
>CAIVEA010000887.1 GCA_903904765.1 uncultured Chloroflexota bacterium | reverse complement strand
CGATGCTGCCCTCTTTGGTGACATGCCCGACGAGGAACACACCGATTCCGCTGGATTTGGCGAGATGCTGCAAGCGGCTGGCACATTCGCGTACCTGCGTCACGCTCCCCGGCGAGGACTCGCTGGTATCTGTGTACACGGTCTGGATCGAGTCGACCACGAGGATGGTCGGGTTGACCGCACCCACCTGTTCGAGGATGCTGGCGAGGTTGGTTTCGGTCAACAGCAGCAGGTTATCGGTCTGGATGCCGAAGCGATCCGCCCGCATCTTGATCTGCCGCGCCGACTCTTCGCCGCTGACGTACAGCACCGTGCCGACGCTCTCCGCGATCAAGCCGCAGATTTGCAGCAGCAGCGACGACTTGCCAATGCCGGGATCGCCGCCCAGCAGGATGATGCTGCCGGGGACGATGCCGCCGCCCAGCACGCGGTTGAACTCCTCCACCGGAACTGACAGGCGTTCGCCCGCGTCTGTGCCGATCTCGCTCAGGCGTTGCGGCACGGCGCGCAGGCCACCCGGTGAGGGGCGTGTGGCTTTGGATGGGCGCGACGACTCGACCAGTTCCTCGAACATCGAGTTGAACTGACCGCAGTTCGGGCAGCGCCCAAAGCCTTTCAGCGCCTGATAGCCGCAGTTCTGGCAGACGAAGCGGGTTTGCGGTTTGGGCATGGGGGACATCCTCATATACACCTCACCCCGCTGCACTGCGTTTAACTCTGAGGGGTGAGGTTGCGTTATCAGGGTTATCCTACTGGCAAAGGGCGCACTCTGCCAGCCTTGCGCTACAATACGCTCACCGTTTTCGCCTTCACCTAACCGGAACAGGGACACCGCATGACCGATCAACTGGCCGCCCGCTGGCGCGGCGAATTTCCGACGCTGGAAACCTGCACCTATCTCATCAGCAATTCGCTGGGAGCCATGCCCCGCGCCGTGTATGACCGCCTGCGCGACTATGGCGACACATGGGTGACGCTCGGCGTGCGGGCGTGGGGCAGCCGCCGCGCCGATCAGCCAACGTGGTGGGAACTGAAAGGCGCGGTGGGCGACAAAATTGCGCCGCTGATGGGCGCTCCGGCGGGGAGCGTGCTGGTACACGAGAACGCCAGCATCGCCAACAGCATCCTCATCAGCGCGCTGGACTGGAGCGACCCGCGCCGCAACAAAGTGGTCATCACCGATCAGGATTTCCCGTCGGACTCCTACACGCTTCGCGCCATGCTGCCCCCCGGCATCGAAGTGGTCACGGTACGCAGCCGCGACGGAATCATGGTGGATACGGACGATCTGCTGGCCGCCATTGACGAGCGCACGCGGCTGGTGAGCGTCAGTCATGTGCTGTTCCGCAGCGCCTACATCATGCCTGCGCGGGCGATTGTGGAGAAGGCGCACGCCGTCGGCGCACAGGTGCTGCTGAACGGCTATCACAGCGTGGGCATCATCCCCTTAGATGTGACCGCGCTGGAAGTGGACTACTACGTGGGCGGCACGCTGAAATGGATGTGCGGCGGCCCCGGCGGGGTGTTCATGTATGTGCGCCCGGATTTGCTGACCACGCTGCACCCCAAAATTACCGGATGGTTCGCCCATCAGAAACCGTTCGCCTTCGACAACGACCACTTCCTGCTGCGCGAAGACTCGTACCGGCTGGCGAACGGTACGCCGGCCATCGCTGCGTTATACGCGATTCAGCCGGGGGTGGAAATCATCGCACAGGTCGGGCTGGCGGCCATCCGCGAACAATCGTTGCGACAGACAGCGCTCATCATCGAACTGGCGGACAAAGCCGGTTACACCGTGCATTCCCCGCGTGAGGCCGACAGGCGGGCGGGGACGGTGACGGTGCGCCCCGAACAGGCCTATGCCGTCTCCCGTGAACTGCTGGCACGCAACTTCGTGATTGACTACCGCGAAGGGGCGGGGATACGCATCGCGCCGCACTTCTACAACACGGACGACGAGGTGCGGGCGGTGATGGCGGCCATCGGGGACATCCTCGCGGAGGGAAGCTGGCAGCCGCACGCCGCCAACCGCGCCTTCGTCACCTGAGTGCAACGTTAAGCTACGAGCAGGGTAACAACAGCATATAATATAGACGTGTCCATGCGCGTTTTCCCGAAAGAGGCACACGATGCTCACGTCTGTATCTTCGCATCCGGGGATCACCTTCGCGGTTGACCCGGTAGAACCCGCCACTGAACTGCTACATGAAATCGAAGCAGGTCAGGTTTTCAAGCAAAAACTGGGGCCGGCTCTGGAAGATTTCTGGCCGCGTGAGGGGCGGTTTATAGGCAGCAGCGATTTTGTGAGGGCTATCCATGTCGCCTATGATGAACATTATCCCCTCATCCTATCGCCCGATCATCTCTGGCTTTTTATGCTGCAAGGATTCAGCATCCATGTTCATACCCATGCTGAAGAACTGCGAGAGTCCTTCGTCCCACACAACGGGAGCGAAGCACTGAGTGTCCGGCGAGATGACTTCATTCCGGGCAGCCCGGATAATGCGTGGCAGGAAGTGGTCGCGGAACTGTTTTCGCAGATCAAAGAACGCGCCAAAGGCCATTTTGTAGAGTCCGCTGTCCTGCTCTTTTCCACCACCGATGTAAACGAACAAACGGCCTTTCAAATTGCCCTCTTGGGCATCTACGGAAAATACTTCTCCTACAACCTCCATACGATGTGCGGTATCCCGTCTATCCGTCTGGAAGGCACGGTTGCAGATTGGCAGGATTTGCGTCAGCGCGTAGACCTGTTTTCAGGCTACGGGCTGGAGGACTGGCTGGCGGTGCTGCGCCCGATTCTGGACGAATTTGTGCAGGCCGCTTCGGGGAATCCCAACCGCGAGTTCTGGCAGAGCATCTATAAAGATGTCCACCTCGGCAGCGGCGGCCCGTATCTCACGGGTTGGATTGTCAAACTGATGCCGTATATCTTCTCCGGCGGTCAGATGGTGCCTAATCCCTATCTGGACTGGCAACCCGGCGACTCTCGTAAGCCGATGACGCTTTCCCAGCTTCCACGACAAGTTCTGAGCGTGCCTTTTACATGGATGCTGATGGAGCAGCCGCATCAAATGCATTTCTATAGCGGCTTTATGGGCATCCAGCAAGACCCCGACACGCTGGGACTGCGCCCCCAAATTGGGTGGGCCGTCCGTGATGTGGATGCGTGGAAGCAAGTTGAGAAAGCGTTCATAGATGCGTTTCAGAATGCCCCCAATTCTGAAGAACGCCATCGCATCCTCAATTCACCCGAAGCGAGTGCAGTTTTCAATAGCGCGGACTGGATGAAGGAATAACACCACACTTTGGCGGATTCTGAGGCGGTGTTTGCCCTGACTGCCCCGCAGAGATGGCGATTGAGTGCCACCCCTGCGGGGCATTTTCGATTGTGGTGAGAATAGACGCAGGGGCAGCCGCCGATCAGGGAATCACGCGGCTGTTGAGCATATCGTTCACCGATTTCACCAGCCGCCGCAGCTCGGCTTCGAGGTCTTCGGTGATGCCATCCTGAATGGCTGCCTCGCGGAACAGATCACGCGCCTCGCGCAATTCGGCCTGCCCGCGCCGCAACCGCACCAATCCGGCACGCAGTTGCGAACGCGCATCGCGGCTGACAGGGCTGGTGTAGTGCTGCGGGAAGTCCCAGCCGTGCAGCGAGGCCACCTGCTGCAAGCCGGACATAAATTCCTCGATGCTGCTGATTTCTTGCGCCGCGCCGCGCTGAAGTAGGTCTTTCAGGGCGCTGCTGAGAGTCGGCTCGATGCCAAAATCCAGCGAGACAATATCGCGGTAGCGGCTCTCGGCCTCTGTGATATTCCCCGGCTGCGGGCGCAGGCTGGTCTTTTGTGGCGATAACCCCGTGAACACCGGATACAGAATGCCCACGCACAGGTTATGGATGTCCATGCGGTAGGCGTGTGCATCCCGTGCATCCCCGCCTTCCAACTGGCGCGAACTGTTCAGGTCAATAATTCGCAGTTGTGTGCCGTCCCAGTAGACGTGTTCCAACTTATGGTCGAGATAGACAATGCCCTTCTGGTGCGCCAGCCGCAGTACTTCGCCAAACTGGATCGCCAGCGCCAGCCCTTCTTCGCTGGGCAACCGCCAGCGCACACCGGTCTGGTTGGTTTTCATCAGGTAGAGCAGGTTGTTGGTGCGCGTCAGGTTTTGCAGCGACAGGTACGGTCGCCAGCCACGTTCGGCAAAGCCGGGCATGGCGCGAATGAACCCCAGCACATCCATGTGGAAGGATTCGATTTCGCCGTCGGATGGCACTTCGCCGGGGGATGCCACATAGCCGCAATCCAGCAAATCCACAATATGCGGGTTGCCGGCCAGCTTCATCAGCAGATCGGCTTCGTTGGCGAAGGCGCGGTATTCCCAGCGCATCTCGCCATTCGGGTTCAAATGCTCGCTACGCAGCACTTTGAACGCAACAGTATGCCCGCTGCGGCGATCCTGTGCATCCATGACGCGGGCATAATGCCCGAGCGCGAAAGTATCGTTGAAATGATCGAGACGGTAGAGATCGGTTAGGTTCGGCATCACACATTATCCCACGAATATCCCAAATATGGGTTATATTTGGGATATAAGCTGACTCTACCATGAGGACAGCCGCAGGAATAGGGTTGAATGTCCTCCCTTCCACCTGCCTTCGTTCTTGCAATTTCGTCCCAATTCTGGAATTTTGCTTGCGCACAGACAGACCTTCCATACAATAGGCATATAATAGGAAATGTTTAAGCGAGCAGCAGGGAGTCCGGCGATGGCTTTACCGGAACATGATATCCGTCTGCGGAGCAGCGCACGTACCAGCACCGGACAGGTGCGGGAAAACAACGAAGATCACATCCATCTCTGGGCACGAGATCAATTTGTGCTGGCTGTGGTCGCGGATGGTATGGGCGGCGCGGCAGCGGGCGAAGAAGCCAGCCGGATTGCGGTGGAAGCGATCAAAGCGGGTTTCAACTTTCGCGAACAGCCGGATATTGCCGACATCACCGAAGAAACGGTCATCACCGAACGGCTGCGGCAGGCCATCCAGACCGCCAATAGCAGCATCATGCGAAAAGCACTGGTGATCCCCGAAATGCGCGGCATGGGGACGACCATCACCCTTGCCTATGTGCGCGGGACGCAGGTCATCGTGGCTCATGTGGGCGACAGCCGCGCTTACATGGTGGATAGCGACGACGGCACGATATCCCAAATCACTTCTGACCACAGCTTTGTACAGGCGCTCCTCATGGCCGGGCATATCACGCCCGAACAGGCCGAAAATCACCCGATGGGCAATGTTCTCTATCGTGCTTTGGGGCAGGCTGAAGATGTGGATATTGATATGTACTACCGCCGCCTGCATGTGGGCGATCGGCTGGTGCTGTGTTCGGATGGCCTCACCCGCCATGTTCGCCCGGAAGAAATTGCGCGGCTATCGCTGGCTGACCCCAACCCGGACGGCGTAAGTCAGGCGTTGATTGATCTGGCGAACTTACGCGGTGGCGAGGACAATGTGAGCGTGATTGTGGTTTCCGTCGAAGGTGACCGCGCTGCCGATTCTGCCCATCAAAGTGTGCAGGCCAGAGTGAGTACCGATGACGACGAGACGCTCATCCTGCGCGAACGCCCGATTAGCCGTGCCGATGTTGCTGCACTGGCGGATAAAGACAATACCCCGAATCAGTCCGACGAATTAAAAATGCAAGCGGAACGCCTGAAGGATAGCGCCGAGGGCGGTGAACGCAATACGTCATCAGCCAGTGTGCCGAACGGGAATGACCCCGATCAGACCTTCACGCATAAACCGGATGCCCAACCTGAGCCAATGGTACAGCGCACTTTTTCTGCCGAAGGGCGCGATACCCTGACTCCCGATCAGTAAGCCGCATTTGATGAGCGTCTCACCCGCCATCCCCCCGCTGAATATGGCTGACCTGCCACAGGGTCAAGCTGAGTGGATGCAATCACTGTTAGAGAGTATGGGGCGCACACTCCTCGATCTCGACCGCGATCAACGCAGCCTGTTACGTCGCCTGTGGCAGCACATGGCGAACCATACCGACCCGCCTTCTCTCAAGCTGTTCAACCAGTTTCCGCAGGCGTTGGCGCTGCTGATCGAACTGAACGAAGCCCATCTGCTTTTGTACGATGGTCAGCTTCGCAGCATCCTCCAGTCTCCACCTTTCTCGGCCATTCAGACCACGCATCAGATCAAGGCTTTCGGCTGGGAGCGTGTGTATATCACCAGCCCGCTGGATGCACCGCTGGCGCTATTGGTCTATGGCCCGAATGTGTGGATGGAGATGCGTACCGTTTGCCCTCAGACTGGCGCTGCACTGGTCTATCGCCTGATGATGCAAGAAGATGGCGGATTAATCCCCGAAAGCGGTGGCGACTCGGCGCACTGGCGGCTGTGGATACCCTTCCCCGAACAATCACTGGAAGACCCGCTGCACCTGTTCAATCGCCGTCGGTCACAGATTCGCTTCTTTCAGACCGAGAGCGATTTGGAGCGATTCCGCACACGGCAGGGTGTTTTGGAGGGCATGGTGTTCACCTGCCCGCAGGCACTGGCGCTCAGCCGGCAAATCCTCGCGCAATATGCCTTCCTGTGGCGACCCAGCTAAGCAAAACAAAACGGACGCAACTTTGTGCGTCCGTTCTGCGGGGGTTCAGAGAATGATAGTCTAGCGGTTGAGCGACATCGGCATGATGACGCAGATAAAATCGTCCTTGCTTTCGGGGCGGATCACGCCGGGGCTGGCCGCGCCGTTGCTCTGGAAGATCACCCGTTCCTCGTTCATCACATTCAGCGCATCAATCAAATAACGGATGTTGAAAGAGATGTGCAGCGGTTCGCCCTCAACCGAGGCATCCAGCATCCCTTCGTTGTCGCCGCGTTCGGCGCTCATGCCCACGATGGTGACTGCGCCCGGTTCGCCGGGGCCAGCCGCCGGCTTGACGTACAGCTTGGCGCTGTAGGCCGAGTCGCGGGCGAAAATTTCGGCGCGTTTGCAGGCCGACAGCAGATCGCTGGTGTACATCACCGAGGAAGTGACATAGGCGCGGGGGACAATCGCTGCGAAATCCGGGAATTTGCCTTCCAACAGTTGCGAGGCGACATCAGTATGCTTGAGGTGGAACAGGATGATGTCGCGCTGGCTGGGCAGGGTGATGCTGACCACATCATCATCTTCGGCGATGATGCGCCCCACTTCCGCCAGCGTCTTGGCCGGCACGACCATATCCACGCGCTTGTCGAAACGCTGTTCAATCTCGGTGGTACGCACTGCCAGACGGTAGCCATCGGCGGCGGCCATCGTCATCACGTTGCCGTCCAGTTGAATCAGCACACCTGTCAGGATGGGTCGGTTGTCCTCTTTGGCGGCGGCAAACGTGGTCTGCGCGATCATTTCCTTCAACAGCTTGCCGGGCAGCACCACATCGCCATCGCCGCCCTGCGGGACAGTCGGGAACTCGGTGGCATCAATGCCCTTGATGTTGGAAACCGTCGCGCCGCAGCGCAGGTTCACGCTCAGGGTGGCCGGGTCGAGCGATAGGTCAACCCGTTCCTGCGACAGATTGCTGACCAGATCGGCGAACGTCTTGGCGGGTAGCGTGATCGCGCCCTCTTTTTCGACCTTCGCGCCGATCCATGTGGTGATGCTCATCTCAAGGTTGGTGGCCGACAGGCGCAGCCGGGCATCTTCGGTGGCTAACATCACGTTTGCCAGCACCGGCAGCGTGGGACGATTTTCCACCGCCCGCGCCACAATCCCCAGCCCTTTGGCGAGTTTGTCCTGCAATACGCTCGTCTTCATAATACGGCTGCTCCCGCTAGTTTTTATCCCAAACATTTTCCCAAAACAAGTATACCTGAACACCCTAGAGATGAGTAGCGCATCAGCCGCTATAAACGCTGAGAATCCGCAAAGACTTTTGCGGCGGTGAGTTCGGGTATAATCGGGGATGATGGGTATTGAGGATGAAGGATTGTGACGCTCTCGAATCAACCTGCACACACGACTGTATCCCGCTTGCGCCGCGCCGCTGTTGGACTGCTGGCGCTGCTGCTGGCAGGCGGCCTGATCGCCGCCATCCTCGGCACGGGTGACTCGTTGGGGACGGTGCTGGGCATCTTCAGCACCCGCTTTCTGGGCATCTTCATCGAAGCCGTGCCGTTCCTGCTGCTGGGGACGGTCATCTCCGGCCTGATTGATGCTTTCGTCACGCCGGAGGACATCGCCCGCTTCGTCCCGCGCAACCCGATTCTGGCGACGCTTGCCGGGGCATTTCTGGGGTTCGCCTTTCCGGTGTGCGAATGCGGCGTGGTTCCGGTCGTACGGCGGCTGTTCAACAAAGGGCTGCCGATGTGGGTGGGTATCACCTTCCTGCTAGCTGCGCCGGTCATCAACCCGATTGTGCTGGTCAGCACGGGCGTGGCCTTCGGCTTCGGATCGGTGCTGATCGGGCGCTACGTCCTGACACTGCTGGTGGCGGTGGGCGTGGGACTGGTGTTCGCGCTGGGCGCACGTCCGCAGGAAGTCCTGCGGGCGCAGAAGTGGCTGCCCGTCATGGGCGGGGACGGCCTGCACGACACCCCACAACTGCTGACAGTGCGCGTCCCGCGTAAGCCGCTGGCGCAGGGCTTTTCGGAAGCGTTGCACGCCGCCAATAGCGAGTTCTTCGAGATGGGGCGCTACCTCATCATTGGTTCGCTGCTGGCCGCCGGATTG
>CAIVEA010000886.1 GCA_903904765.1 uncultured Chloroflexota bacterium | reverse complement strand
CTTACCGACGTTGCATTAAGATATTGTTAACTACAACATTTGGGGGGATGGCATGACATCCGAGCTTGTGCGCGGAATGCTGACGCTGGATGAACTGCGAGCGAAAGTGGAATCGGGCGAGGTCGAGACGGTAGTGGCGATGTTCACCGACCTGTATGGTCGCCCGATGGGGAAGCGTGTGGTGGCAGAGTTCTTCCTCGAACACACCGCTGAGAAGGGCATGCACGCCTGCGATTATCTGCTGACGGTGGATATGCCGATGGAGCCGATTCCCGGCTACAAGTATGCCAACTGGGAAAAGGGTTATGGCGATTTCCACTGTGTAGTGGACTTGAGTACGCTGCGGATGGCGGACTGGTTGGATCGCACCGCCATCGTGATTTGTGATGTGGCGAACGAAAAGACCCACGAACCGGTGACGGTTGCACCGCGCAGCATCCTTAACCGGCAGGTGCAGGCGGCGCGGGATGCGGGTTATCTGGTGCAGGCCTCGTCCGAACTGGAATACTTCATTTACGAAGAAACCTACAAAAGCGCCCGCGACAAGAATTACATGAATCTGGAGCATTTCGGCGCGTACATCGAGGATTACCATATTTTGCAGGGAACGCGCGAGGAAGTGCTGAACGCGGTGGTACGCAAGGCGCTGGCGAACAGCGGGATTCCGGTGGAGTTCACCAAAGGCGAGTGGGGGCCGGGGCAGCACGAACTGAACATCCGCTACGCCGAAATTCAGACGATGGCCGATCGGCACACGCTGTACAAGCAGTGTTTCAAGGATGTGGCGCATCAGTTGGGGATGGCAGTGACGTTCATGGCGAAGCCCGATCATCGCTATGCAGGTTCCAGCGGGCATCTGCACCTCAGCCTGTGGGATGCCGAGGGCAAGCGCAATCTGTTCGTGGGCGATACCCCACTGGGGCCGGTCACGGGGTCGAATGAGTTTCGCTGGTTCCTCGGCGGCTGGATAGCTCATGCGCGGGAGATGATGGCTTTCTACGCGCCGACCATCAACTCATACAAACGCTATCAGTCGGGGTCGTGGGCACCTACCAGCCTCGCATGGAGCTATGACAACCGCACGGCTGGATTCCGCGTGGTGGGACATGGCAGCGCCCAGCGCATCGAGTCACGCATTCCGGGCGCGGACATCAACCCGTATCTGGCGTATGCGGCGGCACTGGCATCCGGGCTGGATGGCATCCGCAACCAGATCGAACCGCCCGCGATTTTTGAAGGGGATGTATACTCAGCGGCGCATCTGCCCAAAGTGCCGATGAACCTGCGCGAGTCCATCCGCGAACTGGAACGCAGTGCGTTTGCGCGGGAGGCGCTGGGTGAGGATGTGGTCGAACATTACCTGCACTTCTTCAAAACTGAGCAGGCTTCGTTCGATAAGGCCGTGACCAACTGGGAACGGGAACGTTACTTCGAGCAAATTTGATTTTGAGCAACAATCAGGAGCGTTATCATGCGGTTGAACGGTAAAGTTGCGCTCATCACGGGCGCAGGCAACGGGATCGGGCGCGAAACCGCGCTGCTGTTCGCCAGCGAAGGCGCGGCGGTGGTGGTGGCGGATGTGAACGACGGCGCGGGCGAAAAGACCGCTGCCGACATTGTGGCGGCGGGCGGACGCGCCATTTACAAGCGGTCAGACGTGTCTAAAGCGGCGGACTGCGAAGCGATGGTGGCGGCGGCGGAACAGACCTTCGGCAAGTTGAACGTGCTGTTCAACAATGCCGGTATCATGCACGGTGACGATGACAACGCCATGACCACCGAGGAATCGGTGTGGGATTTGACGATGGCGATCAACTTGAAGGGCGTGTTCTTCGGTTGCAAGTACGGCATTCCGGCACTGAAGCGGGCGGGCGGCGGTTCGGTCATCAACACCGCATCGTTCGTGGCGCTGCTGGGTGCTGCCACACCGCAGATCGCTTACACCGCTAGCAAGGGCGGCGTGCTGGCGATGACCCGCGAACTGGCGGTCATCCATGCCCGTGAGAATATTCGCGTCAATTCGCTGTGTCCGGGGCCGCTGAAGACCGAACTGCTGATGAACTTCCTGAACACCGAGGCCAAGAAGCAGCGCCGTCTGGTGCATGTCCCGATGGGACGCTTCGGTGAGGCCAGCGAAATCGCCAAGGCCGCGCTGTTCCTCGCCTCGGATGACTCGTCGTATGTGACGGGTACGGACTTTATGGTGGATGGCGGCATCACCGCTGCTTACGTCACGCCGGAATAAGGACAAACACCATGACACAGTTTGAAGGATTGGCGATTGGCGGCAAGCGCGTAGCCGCTGCCAACGGCGCGACGGCTCCCACTTACAATCCGGCGACGGGCGAAGTGCTGGCGCAGGTGGCGCAGGCGAGCGCGGCGGACGTGGATCAGGCGGTGCGCGTGGCGCATGACCGCTTCAGCGCCGGTGCGTGGAAGCAGATGCGTAGCCGTGAACGCGGGCAGATTCTAGGCCGGATTGCGGCGCTCATCCGCGAAAAGACTGAGATGCTGGCGCAGATCGAATCCCGCGATGGCGGTAAGCCGATCAGTGCGGCACGCGGCGAAATCGGCGCGGTGGCGAACACGTTTGAATACTACGCTGGTGCGGTCAACAAGATTCACGGGCAGACCATCCCCGGCAACGCCAACGGCACGGTGATGACCTTCCGCGAACCGCTGGGCGTGTGCGCGTTGATCGTCCCTTGGAACTTCCCGCTGGTGATCGCCGGATGGAAGATCGCTCCGGCGCTGGCGATGGGTAACACGGTCATCGTGAAGCCGGCCAGCGTAACCCCGCTGAGTGCGCTGGCGCTGGCTGATCTGGTGCTGGAAGCCGGACTGCCGGAAGGCGTGTTCAACGTGGTCACGGGGTCGGGCAGCGTGGCGGGCAACGCGCTGGTAACGCATCCCCTCGTCCGCAAAATCTCGTTCACCGGCTCGACGGAAATCGGCGTGGGCGTGATGCAGCAGGCGGCGGCGGGCATTAAGCGCGTGTCGCTGGAACTGGGTGGCAAGTCCGCCAATATCATTTTCGCCGATGCTCGTCTGGAACCGTGCGTGGAGTCGTCGCTGTGGTCGGTGTACGACAATGCGGGGCAGGACTGCTGTTCGCGCACCCGTTTTCTCGTGGAACGTCCGATCTTCGATGAGTTTGTGGAACGCTTTGTCGCTCGCACCAAGACGATGCGCGTGGGCGACCCGACCGACGAAAAGACCGATATGGGGCCGCTGATTACGCCGCAGCACCGCGACTCGGTGGTGAATTACCTGCATGTGGGCGACGGCGAAGGGGCGCGGCGGCTGTGTGGCGGCGACATCCCCGGCGGGGCGCTGGCGGCGGGCAACTATCTGACTCCGGCGGTGTATGTGGATGTGAAGCCGGAAATGCGGATTATGCGCGAGGAAATCTTCGGGCCGGTGGTGTGCATCATGCCGTTCGATGGGGAAGAAGAAGCCGTGCGCTTCGCCAACGATACGCCTTACGGCCTGTCGGGGTCGCTGTGGACGCGGGACATCGGGCGGGCGCTGCGCGTGGCGCGGGCGGTGGAAACGGGCATGCTCTCGATCAACAGCAGCAGCAGCGTGCATATCGAAGCGCCGTTCGGTGGCATGAAGCAGAGTGGTTTGGGGCGTGAACAGGGTATGACCGCGCTGGAACACTACAGCGAATACAAGTCGGTATTCATTGCCAACGATTGAGGGGGATGCAACCCTCATCCCCGACACTTCTCCCTCATGGCGAAGGGTGTAAGGCAAAACGGGGATTCGTAGGGACAAGACCTGTGTTGTCCGCCTGTGTACGGCGGACATAGCCTGCCATGTCCCTAAGAAAGAATCCTCAAAAAGCGATAGGGTGCAGGAAATGCACCCGTGTTTGATGGCTGAGGTGATGTATGAATACGAGTTCGGAAGCGACACGACTGCTGCAAGAGGCGCTGACGCACACCCGTGCAGCGGGTAACGTGATTGATGATTTGATCGCCGCGCACGATTATCAGGATGTGGCCTCGCTGGTCACGCGGGCGGCGGCAGCACTGCTGGAATCGGCGGCGTTGCTGATGGCCTCCGAGGATCAGAAGGCGCTGGATGCCATCGAAAAGTGCGACGATCTGCTCGATCAGGTCTATGGCATCATTGATGGCGAGACTGATGACGAGTGAGTCGTTCGATATTGTGATTGTCGGTGCGGGCGCGGCGGGGCTGT
>CAIVEA010000885.1 GCA_903904765.1 uncultured Chloroflexota bacterium | reverse complement strand
TGCCTTCACAGGGTTGCTGGATATGCCTGCCGAAGCGGTGCGCTTGCACGAAGGGGAACGGGTGGCGTGGTTGAATGCCGCCGATATTGAGCGCCTGCCGTTCGCGTTCGGGTTGGACGCGCTGTTCAGGGAGTTTTTCGCAAGCTATGACCACCGAAATCACACTGGCGACTACGTTTCACCCCAGAGGTGAGACAGCCCGCCTTGAACGCCTGTATCCGCAATTGCTGGCTGCCTACCGCCATTTGATCGTGTCGTTGCCGCCGGACGCGGCGGGCGAAGATGCTGAACGCATCAGCGAACTACCGGGTGTGCAGACGCACGTCAACGCCGATTGGACGCACGGGCGCTATCAGGCGCTGCGGTTGGCTGCGGAGACGGATGCGGCCTGTGTGCATTATTGTGATATGGATCGGCTGCTGCGTTGGGTGGAAACCCGCCCCGACGAGTGGACGCAAACGCTTAAACAGGTCAGGCAGAGCGATTGTCTGGTGATCGGGCGCACGGCAGCCGCGTGGGAAACACACCCGCAGGCGCTCCGTCAGACCGAGTCCATCAGCAGCGGCCTGTTCTCGCGCTTGCTCGGTCAAACGCTCGACCTGAGCGCCGGATCGAAGGGGTTCGGCCGCCGCGCACTGGATTGCCTGATGGCGAATACTGCGCCGGGGCGGGCGATTGGTACGGATGCCGAATGGGTGGTGATTTTGCACCGCGCCGGATTCCGCGTGGATTCGGTGCTGGTGGATGGGCTGGACTGGGAGATTCCCGACCAGCATCAGAGTGCGGCGGCCAGCCCGGAACGGCAGCGGGCGCTGGCGGCGCAATACGATGCCGACCCCGCACGCTGGGCGCATCGGGTGCGAATCGCGCAGGAGATTGTGGATGCGGGAATGGATGCGTGGACGAGATCATTACAACTGCCCACAGGGGGACAATAATGGGTGTTGAGGCCATTCAGGGGATGTTTGACCGCGCCAAAGCCGAAGGGCGGGCGGCGTTTCTGCCATATTTTCCGGTGGGCTATCCCGACTATGCCGAGTCGTTGGACGCGATTGAGGCTATGTCGAAAGCCAACGTAGACGGTTTTGAGATCGGGATTCCATTCAGTGATCCGTTGGCGGACGGTCCGGTGATTCAGGCGGCGACGCAGGTGGCGCTGGAAAAGGGCATGACGGTTCGCAAGTGCCTCGAAGGGGTGCGGACGCTGCGAGGGCGCGGGGTGCGCCAGCCGATGTTGATGATGGGCTATATCAACCCGCTGCTGGCTTACGGCGTGCAGGCTTTCGTGCGGGACGCGAAAGCCGCTGGCGCTGACGGCTTGATTATCCCCGATTTGCCGCCGGAAGAAGCTCAGGATTTCGTGGCGACCTGCGCTGCCGAACAGATGGCGCTGGTGTTCTTCATCGCGCCCACCAGCAGTGCCGAGCGCATCCGCGTGGTGGGGGAGCGGGCAACCGGCTTCATCTATGTGGTGTCGTTGACGGGCGTGACCGGAGCGCGTACCGAACTCCCCAGCGATTTGAAGGACTTTATCGCCCGCCTGAAGGCCGCGACGGATCGCCCGCTGGTGCTGGGCTTCGGCATCAGCACGCCGGAGCAGGCGCGGAGCATGAACGGCCTTGTCGAAGGGTTCATCGTAGGCAGCGCACTGGTGCGGGCTGGCGCGAAGGGT
>CAIVEA010000884.1 GCA_903904765.1 uncultured Chloroflexota bacterium | reverse complement strand
TCGCGTGCGGGCGGTCTCGCCTGCGCTGCGGGTGGGCAGCTTTGACCGCCTCTCTGCCGAATCGGGCAGCGTGTACGCCTTCCTGCGCCAGTCCGCAACCGAAACCGTGCTAGTGCTAGTCAACCTATCGAACAAAGCGGACAGCGGCTATGCGCTCGGCGCGGAAGAAAGTACCTTGAGTGGTTCGTATACTGCTGAAGTCATCTACGGGGAAGGTGACGCTGGAACGCTGGATGCGGGCGCGAACGGCGCATTTAGCGGCTACAAACCGCTGCCGGAACTACCGCCCTTCAGCACCACCATCATCCGGCTGAATCCGGCCTAACTATCAAAACCGTGAACGGGGGCGGCAGATGCCGCCTCCCGTTCGGGTATCCGCTTTAACCATCAAGCTGCTTGGCGAGTTCCAGCAGCCCCAGATCAAGCGGCTTCTTCTTGCCCGTCACCTCTGCATAAGGCGTGGTGGTGATCGCGCCCTTATTCAGCCCCACCAGCACACCATGTTCGCCACGATCCAGCGCCGCCACAGCCGCCGCACCAAAACGTGTGGCGAGGATGCGGTCAAACGCGCCCGGCAACCCGCCACGCTGAATATGACCTAGCGTAGTCGCTCGCAATTCAAAGCCCAATTCTTCGCGATGTTCCTTGAAATAATTAGCTAGCGCCTCGGCGTTGTATTTCGCGCCTTCCGCCACTACCACAATCGCATGCGCCTTGCCGCGTTCATACGCCGAGCGCAATTCCTGCGCGATGGTTTCCGGTTCGGTTGGCACTTCAGGAATGACGATACTCTCTGCGCCACCCGCAATCCCACTCATGAGCGCCAGATAGCCGCAGTCGCGCCCCATCACTTCCAGCAAAAAAGCACGTTGATGCGACGAAGCGGTGTTCTTCAGCCGATCAATCGCTTCCAGCGCGATATTCAGCGCGGTATCCACGCCAATCGTGATCTCCGAACCGAACAGGTCATTGTCAATCGTGGAGGCCACGCCCACAACTTCCAACCCCATCTGCGACAAAGCATGAGCGCCGGTCTGCGATCCGTTCCCGCCGATCACCACCAACGAGGTAATCCCGTGCTGGTGCAGTTGGCGGAGTGCCTTCGTGCGCCCTTCCGGTGTTTTGAACTCAGGAGCACGGGCGCTGCCCAGCATCGTCCCGCCCTGCTGAATAATGCCGCCCACATCACGGGCGCTCAAATTCCGGTATTCGCCACCGATCAATCCCGCATAACCATGCTGGATACCAAACACTTCCCACCCGCGTGATAACCCACTGCGAACCACAGCGCGGATGGCGGCATTCATTCCGGGGGCATCACCCCCACTGGTTAACACCGCAATTCGTTTCATGACTCCTCCACGCATTCCAAGCCTATTGGATACAGTCTTATTCTAATGGTTTAACCTCCAGCACGGGGGGAAAAACTCCACTTTATCCGCATGGCATTTGTCACATCAGACGAAATTCCCATTCAAACGTTATAATGCCTCTACAGGCGCAACGGGTTAGAAACGAGGCATCCCTATGGCATACGAAACACTCCTCACCACTCTCGAAGGTGGCGTGTTCACCATCACACTGAACCGCCCCGGCAAACTGAACGCCTTCACCGAACAACTACTGCACGAACTTCTCGCGGCCTTCCGCGAAGCCGAAGCTGATCCAGCAGCACGGGTGATCGTGTTGACGGGCGCGGGGCGCGGCTTCTGTGCCGGACAGGATTTAGCCGCCGCCATCGAAAGCGGTGCCGGAAGTGCCGACTTCAGCTATAGTCAACATCTCATCTATACCTACAATCCCCTCATCCTCACCATGCGGGCATTCCCCAAACCCATCATCGGGGCGATCAATGGCGTGGCAGCGGGCGCTGGTATGAGCCTCGCGTTGGCCTGCGACCTGCGCTTGGCCGCCGAAAGTGCGTCTTTCGTGCAAGCCTTCGTCAAAGTGGGGCTGATCCCCGACAGCGGTTCAACATGGCTGCTGCCGCGCATTGTGGGCGCTTCACGGGCGCTGGAACTGATGCTCAGTGGGCGCAAAGTGGGCGCTGCGGAGGCGCTCTCGTTGGGCATGGTCAATCAGGTGGTCGCGGACGCAGATTTTCCGGCAACTGTAGCCCGTTACGCGGCAGAACTAGCGAACGCGCCCACCGCTACGCTCGGACTCATCAAGCAGGCGGCGGAGTTTGCCCTCACCAGCACTCTCGAGCAAGCGTTGTTCAAAGAAGCCGAATTGCAGGATATAGCCGGACGCACAGCCGATCACATGGAAGGTGTGACCGCCTTCCTGCAAAAACGTCCGGCTACCTTTCAGGGTCACTAATCGAATACCACCACGCCACGCGCCACCGTGCCACTCAGCATGGCATCGTAGGCTTCGTTGATCTGCGACAGCGGGTACTGCTTGGAAATCAACTGGTCGAGCTTCAAGCGACCCGCCATGTACAGATCGAGCAACAACGGGAAATCACGCGAGGCGTTGATCGTACCGTAGTAACTGCCCTTGATCGTCTTTTCCTGCCGGGTGATGATCGCGCCCGGCAGGTTCGTACCTGTTCCCATCGGCGACAGCCCTGCCAGTGTCAGCGTGCCACCGGGACGGATCAACTTGAACCCCAGTTCTTGCAGCGCCGGAACGCCCACCGCTTCAAACGCATGTTCCGCACCGCGCCCGTTGGTCAGGCTCATCACCGCATCCACCACATTGTCACTGGAGAGGATGGTGTGCGTCGCGCCAAACTGCCGCGCAATCTCCATCTTCACCGGATTAGTATCCACCGCAATGATCGTGGAAGCGCCGCACAGCGCCGCGCCCTGCAACACATTCAGCCCCACACCGCCGCAACCGATTACCACCACGCTTTCGCCGGGGCGCAC
>CAIVEA010000883.1 GCA_903904765.1 uncultured Chloroflexota bacterium | reverse complement strand
TGAAGGGATAAAACGATGTCGAAACTGGCGAGTTATTTTGCCCGCAAAAGCGAGGCGCTGGCAGCGCGGCAGGCCGATTGGACAGCCAACCCCGCCGCAGGGGTGATTGATGTGAAAGCGGTTTCCAGCGTGGCGGGTATCACAGGCGCACGCCCGACGCGCATGGGGCAGCACACCGTCCTGACGGACTCCGCGCCGGGGTTGGCAGGGCATGCGCTGGGGCCAACCGCGCCGGAAATGCTGCTGGGGTCACTGGCAAGCTGCCTCGTGCATACCTATTTGATTCAGGCTACGCTGCTGAACATCCCTCTCGATCATGTCGAGGTGGAAGTGAGCGCCAAACTGGATATGAAGGGCGCGGTGGGGATGCCCGTCACCACGCCAACTCTGCTGGCGGACATCCAGTACAAGCCGCGTGTCGAAAGCAGCGCCAGCCCGGAGGCAATCGCAGCACTGCATCAGGCGGTGGACGAGACCTGTCCGGTGCTAAACACGCTGCGCGCCCCGCGTGACATCAGCCAAATCCGCGAATGAACATCGGCATCCTGTTGCCCGGATTCAGCGCCGACGAAACCGACTGGGCAATTCCGGTGCAGCGCGATCTCATCCGCGCCCTCGCACAAGATGACGATGTGAGGGTGCTGGCGCTGCGCTATCCCCCACCCCGCCCACCCTACGCGCTGGAAGGCGCAGAAGTATATACACTGGGTGCGGGACAGGTGCGCGGCAGGGGGCGATTGGCGCTGTGGCTGCGAACGCTTAACACCTTGAGCCGGATGCACCAGCAGCGCCCCTTCCATGTCCTGCATGCCATGTGGTCGGATGAAACGGGGTTATTGGCGGCGTGGGCGGGCAAACGGCTGAATGTCCCAGCTGTCACGTCGCTGGCGGGCGGGGAACTGGTGGGCTTCAAAGACATCGGCTACGGCTTGCAGCGCGGCGCATTCAGCCGCTGGATTGTGCGACAGGCGCTGGAACAGGCGGCGGCGGTTATTGCGCCCTGCGGCTACACTGCCGATTTGATCACAGCACGGGGGTATCGCATCCCTGCCGAACGCCTGCACCGCGTCCCGCTGGGTGTGGATAGCACTCGCTTTCAGAGTAGCGCCCAAGCGCCAGATACCGACCTCATCAGCGCGGGGTCGCTGATCGGCGTGAAAGACCACGAAACCCTGTTGCGGGCGCTGGCGCTGTTGCCGCACACGACCACGCTGCGCCTCGTGGGAGATGGGCCCGAAAAGCCGCGCCTGCAAGCTCTGGCGGGGAAACTGGGACTCAACCAGCAAATCACCTTCGCCGGAAGTATTCCCTACCTGACGATGCCGCAGGAACTCGCACGGGCGCGGATTCACGTCCTCCCCTCGCGGCATGAGGGATTCGGCATGGTAACGATTGAGGCGGCGGCTTGCGGACTGCCGACGGTGGGCAGCGCGGTGGGCGTGCTAGCGGATGATCCGGCGCTGGGCATCAGCGTGCCGCCGGGGGATGCGCCCGCGCTGGCGACCGCGATTCGGGCGCTGCTAGACAACCCCGCACAGCGGCGGGCGCTCGGTCAGCAAGCGCAGCAGCGGGTGGCGGCGATGTATCGCATCGAACACACCGCCGCTGCGCTCCGAAAACTGTATAGCAGTTTGAACCCCACCCTCATCCCCTACCCTTCTCCCTCAGGGCGAAGGGAGTCAGACAAAAACGGGGATTTGTAGTGACACGCCACAAGCCATGTTATTACGAAAGAACCAAAACGGACCCTTGAAAGGGGGACGGGGGTTGAGGGTACACGCACCTAGAACTTCCGCCACCACAAGCCGGTGCATTCCGGCAATTTGACCCACTTGTTAGCGACCACTTCCGCCGCCAGTTCATCCCCGAAAAAGAAGCGAACAATATCTTCCGCCTCATCCAGCGACTCAAACCGATAATCCGTCCGCAAACTCTGGCGGGCGAAACCGTGTTCGCTCTCCAGCCATGCGTACAGTTCCGCCAGCGCAGGGGTGGGCGGTTGCGGGGTTTCGCGGCCTGTGCCGAGCGTTTCGAGGATGACCGCCGTCCCGCCGGGGCGCAATACGCGCTGCATCTCCGCCAGCATCGTGCCGATCTCCTGCCGCCATGTATCGGGATACCAGCCGCAAGCGTGACCGAAACTCCAGCCTTCGATGGCGAAATCGGCACTCGCAGAATCAGCAGGCAAGGCGCGATTATCCGCCACGTCCACCGTCACATTCGTGAATCCACCCGCCTGTACCCGTGCGCGGGTGATGTCCAGCATGTGCGCGGAAGCATCGTAAGCGCGAATCGAGCGTACCAGCGGCGCGAGCAACAAGGTCAGTCGTCCTGTACCAGCGCCAAACTCGACCACATCAGCACGTTTCAGCCGATGTATTTCTCCCAGCGCCCGCAGCAGGTTGCCTTGATAATCCTCGCGGGAAACCAGCAATTGATACTGGTCGGCATGCTGGGCATAAATCTTCTGAAAATGATCCATCGTATGTTCTCCGATTACAACTCTACGAACAAAAGAGGGGCGCATGTACGCCCCTCTGCATCAACTTCGTGAACGAACAGCAGTTTAGCCGCCGAACGCCTTCATCTGCTCCAGCAACTTGCCCTGATTTACTTCGGGGTGCTTATCCAGCAGCGCCTTGAAGCGTCCCATATATTCCAGCACTTGCGGGCGGGTATAGGCCTCGAAACGCAGGGTGATGGCTGGCTGTGTGTTGCTGGCACGCACCAGTCCCCAACCGTTCTCGAACTTCGCCCGCACGCCGTCCAGCGTGAACACTTCGTAATCCTTCGCCAGCGCGTCGGTGATGTCCTTGATGATGGAGAACTTCACATTGTCCGGCGCAGACAGGATGATTTCGGGCGTGGCAGCCAGTTGAGGAATGTCATCGAACAGGCCGGAGATGGTCTTGCTAGAGTTCGAGATGATTTCCAGCGTCTTGAGCGCAATCAGGGGCGCATCATCGAAGCCGTAGTAGTTCTCACCCACGAACAGATGCCCGCTGACCTCGCCACCCAACGGCGACCCGATCTCGCGCATCTTCTTCTTCATCAGGCTGTGTCCGGTCATCCACATCACCGGCACGCCACCGTATTTGCGAATTTCGTCCGGCAGCGCCTGCGAAGCCTTCACATCGTAGACAATCGAAGACCCCGGATGGCGGCTGAGGAGATCACGCGCCAGCAGCGCCAGCAGGCGGTCTGCGGCGATGTG
>CAIVEA010000882.1 GCA_903904765.1 uncultured Chloroflexota bacterium | reverse complement strand
GGGGTTAGAGCAGGACGCGGATTTTCACGCGCAATACGAGCTGCTGCGCGACATCCCCACCGACTTCTATGGCACAGGTATGCGCCTGTACCAGCGGCGGTGAGCAGCACAACAACAACGCCCCTCGTCACTGAGGGGCATTGTGATTCGCAGACAGACGACGGGATGGCCTCCAACAACGGATAGTTGGGCTGTGCCGTCCCGATTCATCCTTTCTAACCAGTAGACCAATGAATAGACTGATTCGACTGACCAATGTTGATGAAGCATCACCTATCGCCACCGGGTACAATCTTTGCATAGACTGTGGCTCATCAAAGGCTTGATCCGTTAACCAACCATGTTGAATCATCCTCATCAACACCCGCTGTCTCATCTTCAATCAGCCGTTAGAAAATTGTCCCCTCTCGTGTCCGGTTCCTCAAGATGGATCACAGCCTTGTGGTTCGCCATCGCGTTGCTGCTTTTGACTCTGCTACTGTATCTGCATCTGGATTCACCCTCTATTCAGATTGACACAAAGGTGGGCGAATCCAGCATTTTCTTCCATGCCAATCGCAATCGGGTTCTCTTTCCCAACGAGTGTGTGGTTGTCCGCTGGCAGGTGGAACAGATCAAAGCGGTATATCTCAATCAGCAGGGGCAAATCGGCAGCGGCGAACAGGAAAGCTGCACCTTCAATGCGGTTCCGATTCTGCGGGTAGAGTTTACAGACGGTAGCTCGGCGGAGTACCCACTCGCAATTGAGCGACTGTACCAGAATCCGGTGGTGCTGTTACTGCTTATTAGTTTTGTGTTGAGCAGCGGCTTGTTTGCATACCGATTGGTGGGGATACCGGGATTGCTGGCTATCGTGATGATCGCTTTTTTCGGGCCGATGCTCCGTAACTACGCCAACCTGAATGGCGATTTCATCACACATACCTTTTTTGCGAAAGCCGCCCGTGATTCGGGGAACTTTAATTTTCTCCCGCCGCAATTTTTGTTCCATCTCCTGACGATTGAGGTTTCTTCTGTCATCCCATCAGTCAGTTTAGAAACGGCTGGATTTCTCGTCACGCTGGGGGCATACGTTCTGTGCGGGATCGCGGTCTATCATCTGCTTCGCCATCTCACTGAGGGGCGAGAGCCGGGTTTTGCACACAACGGGGTGTTAGCAGGTCTGGCGCTGGTGATTATGCTCTCCGGGCCAGTTGCATTCTTCACCCCGCCAGCGCCCGTTTCAGCACTGGTTCAGTTCAACGCCTATCACAGCCCCACAATTGGACTGCTCAAACCTTTTGCGGTGGCGCTATTTTTGCTTCTCCTCAAGCGTCTCGGTCAACCCGATCCGCGCGGCTACTGGTTGACCACTGGAATCGTGCTGCTCACCGTGCTATCCACACTCGCCAAACCCAGTTATACCCTTACCATCGTTCCGATGACGGCGCTCCTGATTGCGCTTAGCTTCGTTAAGCTGATCCGCATTCCCCGTTTAGCCCTGATCATCGGGATTATGATTCCTGCGATCATCGTGCTTGGCTGGCAATACCTATTCTTATACGGGACACAAGCACAATCCACCGTCTACAACTCGACAGAACCCGCGAAGATTGTATTTGCTCCGCTGGAGTTGTATTTGAAGTGGTGGAATACGCCTTGGTATTGGGTGCTACCTGAACTTGTTTTATCGTTCTTGTTTCCGCTAACGGTCTATGCAGCTTATCTCCCGCAGGCGCGGCGCAATTTTGCGCTCAATCTCGCATGGGGAATCTGCTTGATCGGGGTATCCCTTTCCTATTTGTTCATCGAACGACCCCGCGAAAGCGATGGTAATCTGGTGTGGAGTGGGCAGATCACCCTTTTCATTCTGTTTGGGACATCAGCGGGTTTCTGGTTGAAACAGAAAACAGGGTCTTGGCGGGATTGGCGGTTCGGCTTGTGTCTCCTTGTTTTATTCGCGCATCTGGCGAGCCACTTGAGTCTATTACTCGGTCACGCCTGAGCGTGCTTAGAATGAGTGCATTCGGGTTTTGAGGCTGACAACAACAACGCCCCTCGTCGCGGAGGGGCGTTGTGATTCTCAGGCGGGAGAGTGCGGTTAGCGTCCGAATGCTTCCAGTTCGTCCACGATGCGTTCGCACACGCCGGGCGCACCGTAGAAATCGGGGTGCGCGGCGGGGGGCGGCGCAAGTGCCGCCGCCGCCGCAGCTTTGAAATCGGCGGGTTCGGTCAGCCGATTCCAGCCGCTATGCACCGTCTCGATCCATTCGGTGGTGTCGCGCACCGTGACAGCGGGCCGCCGCAGCATATAGGCCTCTTTTTGCAGGCCGCCACTGTCCGTCACCACGATCCGGCACGAGTCCAGCAGCGCCACCATGTCCACGAATCCGATGGGGTCAATCGGGCGCACGTTGCCGCTGAACGTCAGGCCAAACTCACCCATCATTTTCTTCAGGCGCGGATGCACCGGCAGCACCACCGGCAGATCGAGCGTGTTGAAGGCGCTGACGATCTCGGTCAGGCGGGCACGATCATCGGTGTTGGAGGCGCGATGAATGGTCGCCAGCGCGAAGGCTTCACCCGCTGCCAAACCTGTCGCTTGCAGCAATGTCGCCTGCCGTGTCTTTGCGCGGTCAACCGTCTGCATCACCACATCCACGCGCACATCGCCCACCATCTTCACGCCCTCGGTGATGCCCTCTTTGGCGAGGTTTTCGACAGCCGCAGCCGTCGGCGCGAACAGCAGCGTACTCAGATGATCGGTCAGGACGCGGTTCACTTCTTCCGGCATCTTGCGATCATAGCTACGCAGGCCAGCTTCGATGTGCGCGACGGGCAGGTGCAGCTTGGCCGCCGCCAGCCCGCCCGCAATCGTGGAGTTGGTATCGCCGAACACCACCACCCAGTCAGGGGCGTATTCCAGCATGGCGGCTTCCATCTTCATGAGCATTTGCCCGGTCATCTGCCCGTGACCGCCGCCGCCCACGCCCAGATTCACATCCGGTTCGGGGATGCCGAGGTCACTGAAGAACACCGACGACATATTCTCGTCGTAGTGCTGACCGGTATGCACCATGATTTCGGTATGGCGGCGGCGAATGGCACGGGTGACTGGCGCGATCTGGATGAACTCCGGGCGCGCCCCCACAATCGTCATGATCTTCACAGGCTACGCCTCCGGCACTTCGTTGATGACCGATTTTTGCGCCCCGGACTTCACGAAGTCCAGCGCCAACCGCAGCGTTTCGAGGCCATCATGTCCGGTCACAGTGGGGGCGCGGCCATCGCGTACCGCCGCCACGAAATCGCCCAGTTCCGCTGCCAGCGGTTCATGGCGCTGAATGCGTATACCCAGTACGTTACCCTCGGTCACGCCGCGCAGGATGCTCAGGGTATCCCACTGGCTGGGGCCGGTTTCGTTCTCGTAGAAGAACACCTGCTGCGAGAGCAAGTCGCAGTCAAAGAAACCGCGTGCGCCCAGCACGGTCAGGCGGCGAATCTTGGTCGGGGTGATCCAGTTCACATCCAGCACGCCCACCGCGCCGCCCTTGAAGCGCAGCACGCCGTTGAACATATCTTCGCGGTCAGAGTTGATGCTTTGCAGCGTCTCGCCGTACACGCGCAGGATGTCTTCATTCATCAGGTAGCGCATCAGGTCAATATCGTGCGAGGCGAGGTCAATCACCACGCCCGCATCCTGAATGCGCGGGGGATACGGGCTGACGCGCTGGGCGTGAATCTTGTAGATGCGCCCGATCATGCCTTCGCGCAGGCGGCGGCGCAGTTCCATCACCGCCGGATTGAAGCGTTCGATGTGACCGACGGCCAGCACCGCACCCTTCTTCTTCGCCAGATCAATCAGCTTTTCGGCCTGCTCCACCGTGCTGGTGATGGGCTTCTCGACCAGCACATGAATGCCTTTGTCGAGCAGTTTGGAGGCCACATCAAAGTGCATGCTGGTGGGAACAGACACCGAAACCAGATCGGGCTTCTGTTCTTCGATCAGCTTCAAATAATCGGTGTAGAACGGCACATTGTTGCGCGTGCCGATTTTCTGTGCAGTCTGCGGGCTGGCATCCACCACGCCGACCAGATCGCACCCTTCCATCTCACGGTAAACGCGGGCGTGGTTCTGACCGATGCTCCCCACCCCGATGACGGCTGCTTTTAGCATGCTGCGTTAATCTCCTGTACCACGTAATCACGTTCGGCTTCTGTCAACGAGGGGAACACGGGCAGGCTGAACACCTGCCGGGTGGCCTTGTCGGTTTCGGGCAGCACCACATCCTTATAGCCGTCCATCTGCTGGAACACAGGCTGCTTGTGGATGGGCAGCGGGTAGTACACGCGCACGCCGATTCCGCGTTCGTTCAGCCGCTTGGTGACGGCATCACGGTCTACGCCATCCGGCACGCGCACGGTGTACTGATGATAGACATGCACGTTGCTAGCGAGGACGGGCGGGGTCTTCACGCTCTTGATGTTCGCGTTGTAGTAGGTGGCGTTCTTGATGCGGTTGGCCGTCCATTCTGGCAACCGCCCCAGTTGCACCACGCCAATCGCGGCGGCCATGTCCGTCATGCGGAAGTTGTAGCCCACGACTTCATGATAATACTGGGTGTTCATGCCCTGTGCGCGGATCATCCGCAGGTGGCGGGCGGTTTCGTCATCGTTGGTCAGCACCATGCCACCTTCGGTGGTGGTCATGTTCTTGGTGGGGTAGAAGCTGAAGGAGGCCGTCCCCCACGTCCCCACGCGCCGTTCGCCGATGGACGCACCGTGCGCCTGCGCTGCATCTTCCAGCAGCACCAGCCCGTGCTTCTTGCAGATGGCCTCGAAGGCCGGCATATCGGCGGGCTGCCCGTACAGATGCACCGGCATGATGGCCTTGGTGCGCGGGGTGATGGCGGCTTCGGCGGCGGCGGGCGACAGGCAAAAGGTGTCCGGGTCAATATCCGCGAACACAGCACGCGCGCCCACGCTCAACACGCACGAGGCGGTGGCGAAGAAGCTAAACGACGGGATAATCACTTCGTCGCCGGGGCCGATGTGGTGCGCCATCATCGCCGCCATGAGCGCCGTTGTGCCGTTGCTGGTGGCGATGCCGTGCTTCGCGCCCTGATAGGCGGCGAACAGCTTCTCGAACTCCGCCACTTTCGGCCCCTGCGACAGTTGCCCGCTGCTGAGAACCTGCACGACAGCTTGCTTTTCTTCTTCCCCGATGAAGGGTTTGGCAATCGGAATTTGCATGAGTGCGTTCCTTAAAATGGATGGTTTTGGGAGGGTGAAAGGTTAACCTTGCGCGGCTTCTTCGGGCGTATTCACCCGTTTGCCTGCCGCAGTGACATAGCCAATGATGTGCGCCGGATTGCCCACAACCAGCGCGTAGTCCGGCACGTTCTTCGTGACCACGCTGCCAGACCCGACCATCGCCCAGCGCCCGATGGTGACACCGCACACAATGGTGGAGTTCGCGCCGATGGCTGCGCCTGCGCTCACACGGGTTTCGGTCATCGTCCAATCGTCGGCAGCCTTCAGCGACATATCCGGGTTGACGGCGCGGGGGAACAGATCGTTGGTGAAGCAGACATGCGGCCCCACGAACACCCCATCCTCGATGGTGACACCGTGAAAGACCGAGACGTAGTTCTGAATTTTGACCGCGTTGCCGATCTGTACGCCAGCGTCTACGAACACGCCGCGCCCGATGACGCAGTTTGCGCCGAGGTGTGCGCCCCTGCGAATGTGGCACAGATGCCAGATTTTCGTGTTTTCGCCGATCTGCACATCGGCTTCAACTTCTGCGGTGGGGTGGATAAAGACCATTGGAGTTCCTCTGGGGTAATCAAACAATACAATCTTGATTATAGCCTTTCACCTAACATGGGAATTGCAACCATCTTGTTAGGCGGTCAATATGAGGAGGGGACTTTATCCTCACCCCGCTATAGGGTGTGCAGACGGGGTGAGGTGGTATTTCACCCCGTTTGCTGGTTGAGCACACGCGGGTCTTGCGGGTTGACTTCGATCACCGCCGCCCATGGCAGGTAGTGGGTGTAGATGCTATCGGTGCGGATTTCCTGTCCGGCGGCATCCAGAATGCGGCGGGTGAACAGCACATCCGCGCCTTCCTTCGCCCAGTCCACATACAACTCCTGCCCCAACTGCAACTGCGCGTTGGCCTGAAACACCGTCGGCTTGGGCGGCACCACCGCGTTGATGAC
Source organism: uncultured Chloroflexota bacterium (assembly GCA_903904765.1). The sequence goes on along the minus strand of CAIVEA010000882.1, from coordinate 345 downwards.
CGGCCCTTCGATCACCACCTGCCGCCCCGGATTGGTGCTGTACAGGCGGAACTGAATGGACTGATCCTGCGGAAAGACCGATGTCTCGAACAGCAGGTAGTAGGGCGTGTCGTTCACGAAGCGGAAATCGGCGGTGGGCTGGAAGATGGCCGCGTCCAGACCGGGCGGGGTGTTGTTCAGTTCGTAGAAGCCCACGCGGTAGCCGTGCGAGTTGCGCTCCACAATCGGGAAACCGGCTTTGAGCGCGGCGCGGAAAATGGTGGTGCTGACCTGACACACGCCGCCGCCCACACCTTCTACGGTGCGCCCGCCGAAGATGATCTTGCCCTGCACGAAGCCATCTTC
>CAIVEA010000881.1 GCA_903904765.1 uncultured Chloroflexota bacterium | reverse complement strand
TTGGAGAGGGGAAGTAAGATGGTATTACACCCTTCGCCCTGAGGGAGAAGGGATGGGGATGAGGGTTATCCCGCAAAAAACCTACCCTTGAAAGGGGATAAAGGGTAAGGGTTCGATTCGGCAGATTCGAGGCGTGTGGTAAAATCGCTGCACTCAAGGAGGACGACGGCTCATGTTCGATATGGGAATCGTCATTGTGAACTGGAACACCCGCGACCTGCTGCGCCGCTGCCTGCAAACCGTAGTGGATAGCCGGGGCGATTATCGCTTTCAGGTGGTGGTGGTGGATAACGCCTCATCCGACGGCAGCGCCGACATGGTACGCGCCGAGTTCCCCACCGTGCGTCTGATCGCCAGCACCACCAACGGTGGCTTTTCGTATGGTAACAACCTCGGCCTGCGCGATCTGGGCTATGGCGACGCGGGCAACACCCGCCCCGATGCCCCGCGCTACGCCCTGCTGCTCAACCCCGATACCGAAGTGCCGCCGGACGCGCTGGCGGACATGGTGCGCTTCATGAACTCACGCCCGGAAATCGGCGTGGCGGGGCCGAAACTGGTGCTGGAGGATGGCAGCCTCGATCTGGCCTGCCGCCGCAGTTTCCCTACGCCGATGGTGTCGTTCTACCGATTTTCTGGCCTTTCAAAATTGTTCCCCCGCCATCCCCGTTTCGGGCGCTATAATATGACCTATGTAGACCCGGATGTGGAGATCGAAGTGGATTCCGTCGTAGGCGCTTATATGCAGGTGCGCCGCGAAGCCATCGCGCAAATCGGGTTGCTGGATGAAACCTTTTTCATGTATGGAGAAGATTTGGATTGGGCGTTTCGCATAAAAAAGGCCGGCTGGAAGGTGTTTTATCACCCGCAGGTCGTCGTCAAGCACGTCAAACGCGCCGCCAGCCGCCGCAGTCAAAAAGCACAATACGAATTTCAACGCGCCATGCTCGTGTTCTATCGCAAGCACTACCAGCGGACGACACCGATCTGGTTGCATGTACTGGTGATGGCCGGCTTGCTGGCGAAGGGGGGGAGCGCCCTGTGGCAGGAGATGCGCCAACCGCTGCCCACGCAGAGCTAAAGCCCAACCTGCCCGTCAGCCGCAATAATCGCGCCCGCACCCTGCTGAATGCGGCGCTGCTGCTGATGGATGGGTTCATGCTGTGTCTGGCCTTCGTGCTGGCATATCAAGCGCGTGTGACGCTGCCCATCTTCAGCATGCCGGATTCACAACCGGACTTCTTGCTGTACAGCCCCACCATGCTGCTGCATGCCATCGTCATCATGTTCATGCTGTTCTTCTCGCGCCTGTACCACCTGCCACGCGCCGTCAGCCGCATTGATAACGCACGTAGATTGATCGGGGTCGTCACCGTCGGTTCGCTGATGGTGTTCGGCATACAGGCCATCTTGTTCAATAACACCCTCTTTGAGGTGGATTATCCGCGCAGTTTGCTGTTCTATGTCTGGGTGTTAAGCAGCGCATTCCTCATTATCGGGCGTGAACTACACCAGAACGCCCGCTACTTCCTGCGGCGGCGCGGCTTTGGCCTCGATAACCTGATTGTGGTCGGCAACGGCAAAATCGCCCGCGAGATCATCCGCAAAATTGTTGCCAACCCCGCCCTCGGCTACAATGCGGTTGGTGTGGTGGTCAACGGCAAAACCCGCACACGCGGCAGCATCGG